>DASXUF010000020.1 GCA_036504975.1 Candidatus Binatia bacterium
CCCAGTACGGCTTCAAACTGGAATTCAACCACGACCTTCATCCACAATGTTGAGTTTAAGCGCCAGACCCGCATTCGCTCAGACACCTTGGATTTATACGCGGCTAAAGTCCCTGTCTCAAAAGAGAGCCTTCTTCCGTAGTCGGACTTGCGTCCAAGCGGAACTCCCTCTCTCTTACATGAACCATCCAGTCCAGAGGTCCTTGGCTCCCCAGCGGGTTATGTTGTCCCGCCGGATCATCGCTTACTATGACCTCATCCGAGCTTCTCTTCCCCTCCCGCCAGTTTATGTTTTATCCAGCGGGTCCTTGCCCTACGGTCTAGTATGGGCTGGGAACAAGAAGGTCCCTAATTTAAGTCGCTTGTCTTTTCCCATCGTGCCATCTTCCGTACCCCGGCGGCTGGACGACTTCTTTCGGTTGTTACTCCATCGCCCACTGTGGCTTTCCCCGTCTTCGCAGGAGGTCAGCGTCCGCTTGTCCACGCTGGCCGGTTCTATGCGTGGTTCGTGTAACGAGGCTGCAAAGTTCGCTCTATGCTACGGCCCGATGGAATTGCTAGCCCTACTCCGGCAAGGGCGTTTACATTCGAGCTTTCACCTCCTGGGTCACCGCTAGTACCGCTCGCCCTCCGGGCGGCGCGAGAAACGGTTTCCACTCAGCATGCTCCGTAGCCGGTCGCGCTGCTCCGCGGACAATACTCCTTTGCCCTGCTCGATGGCGCGAATGCGCGCGAGGCGCAGCTCGGCGCGGAGTTTCTCGATCTCTCGCACCTTGGCTTCCGCTTTCTTCAAATCCACCGGGTCGTTCCGCAAAAGCTCCGCAAGATCCATCTCGGCCACGCGCAGGTCGGATTCATTCTTGACAGCGTCACGCTCGAAGTCGCTTCTGAGCCGCTCCAGGCTCCGCACCTGGTCGGAGGAAAGATTCAGCTCGTCGCGGCGGCTCAGCATGTAACTGATGAGCGGGCGCTCGCCGCGCGCCTCTCTGAAGCCGCCGAAGTGCTCGCGAAAACGGCTCCCCAGATCGTGAAACTGGTGGTTGAGTTCATCCCAGACCGACGAAGCCTCCTCATGGAAGGCCGGCCGCAGCAGCGGCGCGTCCGTGGCTACGGCAACGGCCGCGGCCACCAGTAAAAAACTCGACAGCCCGATCAATTGAAGCTTGCGCATCTCAGTCTCCTTTCACTGCGATACCGATCAAGATTAAACCGCCACGCATCGACGTTGTCAACGAGCCGTAGGGGCCTGCCTACCAATACAAATGCAAAAAATTATGTTGCATTTTATTGTAGGGGCAGGCCCCTGTGCCTGCCCTGGGCGGCCACGGGGGGCCGCCCCTACAAAACCGATGTAACAATTGTTTTTACGTTTGTATTAATTTGTCTTGGGCTCTTCCAGAAATAGCCAGAGCGCCGCAATGCCCGTGAGAATTGCCGCGGCGAGCGTTTCCCACGCGGTCGCGTACGAGCCGGTGATATCGACAATGTAACCGAAGAGCGGCGTGCCGATGATCGTCCCCACCGAGTTGACGGTGATGACCATTCCCAGCGCGGCGCCGGTGCGCGCCTTTCCCGCGATCTCGCCGATCAGCGCGTAGTAAACTCCCTGATATCCGACCATGCAGACGCCGGCGAAAAAGATCAGCGGCAGAAGAACAACCAGCGAGGCGTCGTTCGGAAGAAAACCGAGGCTCGCCGTCAGCGCGACGGAAAGAATTCCGATCAAAACCAAAACGCTTTTCCGCGCGCCGTAAAACAGCCGGTCGCTGACGACGCCCCAGCCGACGCGCCCGACCGTTCCGCCAAGTTGCGTGAGCGCCAATGCCTGGCTTGCCCAGTAGGAGGAAATTCCTCTCGTCTCTTTGAGGTATAGCGGAACGTAGGTGATGAGCGACATCTGCCCGACGAGCATGAGCGCGGTGCCGAAGCTTAGCCAGAGCAGGCTTTTCACGAGCAAGCCCGCGGGCTCCTTTGCAGAAGGCGGCGCCGCGCCGTCGGAAAAAGCCGTCCCGGCCGGAGGCTCGCGCCACATGAACCAGAAGGCGAAGCCGAAAAGAATATTGATGAGCCCGAGAGCCGCAAGCGAACCGCGCCAGCCGGCGAGCAAAACCAACGAGGGCGCCAGGATCGCCGTGAGCACGCCGCCGGCGGGAACGCCGGTCTGCTTGATGCCCATCGCCGTCGCGCGCTCTGCGCGCGAAAACCATTCCATTACGCCCTTGGTCGAGGCCGGGTTCAAGAAGCTGTATCCCAGTCCGGCGAAGAGAAAACAGCCGAACGCCCAGCCGAACGACGGCGCCGCGGCCGCCGCGACGGTGCAGAGTCCCAATAAAATATGGCCGCACAGCGTCGTCGAGCGCACGCCGAGCCGGTCGGCGAGCCAGCCGGCGGCGAACGAGAGCGCGGCCATGCCGAGGTAAAAAGCGGTGAAGAAGAGGCCGATCTCAGCGCGCGAGAGCCGGAGATCGTCCTGGTAAAACGGCGCCAGGGTGTTGATGCCGTATTGCCCGGTCGCTCCGATCACGTGAGAGAGCGTGATGAGCGCGAGAATCTTCCAGCGAAACGGATCGCGCTCCGACGCGGCGGACATAAGGTCGATGCTTCAGTTAGCCTCGGGAAGTCCGGTCAGTTTTAGATTTCCCGAGAATGCGCGATGAGAAGAGAGATTCTTCGCTCTGCTCAGAATGACATGAGCGAGAGTGTCATCCTGAACCCTTCGGCTGTCACTCTGAACGAAGTGAAGAGTCTCAGGGTAAACTCCATGAAGGATCTCTCTTGAAATTATCAGGTCCTTACGTTGAGGTGCACTCCTCATGTTCCCACGCGAACCGTGTCGGCCGCGTCGTTGATGGACCGTATGATCGAGAGCGCCGTCAGCTTTCCGGTGCGCGGGTTTTCGCTGGGAACGTTTTCGATGTGCACGGCCAAGCGGCCGAACTCCCCTTCGACCTCGACGTCGTGGCAGTTGCGCTTGAGGCCCGGAACGGCGACGATGCGCGCGCGCGTCTTGTCCGGCCCGAGGCCGGCGAGACTCACGGCCGCCGTGACGTTCACGTTGGCGGGAAAGCCGCGGCAGGCCTCACGCGCCGTGCCGGAAAATACCTCGCGCTCTTCTTTGAGACCGGCCAGAGAAATTCCGCGCTCCGCGAGATACGGCGCGCCGTCGAGGCCGCCGGGCGGCTTGCGCGTCGTGATCGTCACCGACGAGACCTGCCCCGCGCAGGCCGACTTGACGCCGTCGAGACCCGCGATCGCGCCGGACGGGATGAAAAGCCGCTGCCCGCGCTCGCGCGCCGCCGCGATGATTTCCGGATGATCGAGCAGCGCGCCGACGCTCACCACCATCAAGTCCTTACCCGCGGCGAAAACTTTTTCCGCCAGGTCGGGTACGACGCGGCCTCCCGCCGCTTCGATGACGAGATCGGATTCGGCGATGAGCTGGGTGAGATCCAGATACGGCGGCGGCTTCAGCAGCGTGGCCAAAAATTCCCGCGCGGTTTTTTCCGTCGCGCTCGTCACCCCGGCCACCGGGACGGAAAGTTTTCCCGCGTCCGCGGCCTTGACGAGCGCGCGTCCGATCGCCCCGCAGCCGACGATGCCGATCGATTTCACAGCCATGACAGCCAAGCTCTATCTAGCGTGAAGCGCTTCGCGGTGTCAATGAACGATGACGTTGCGGCGGAGAAGGCGACGGGATTTTCGAGATGAATAAGAGACTATGCTTGGCTGGTTCTCGCTCCGGGATCGGCGTAGATCCGGATGGAATCGTCCGGCAGGCGATATCCGGACGTGATCAGCGTTACCACGCTGCGGACGTTTCGGCTCACATCGTCGATGCTGCTCACGGGAAACCCGTCTTCCAAGAACCTGCCGATCAGCTTATCTTCGCCCATGGTCACGATCTTGAGCGCCTCGGGCGTGTCCTCTTTGAAATAGTGCTCGGTGCCGCGCGTGCAGTTGTCTAGTTCCCGCTGCAGCTTCGTCGAAATTTTTATGCCGACAAACAAGCGCTTATCTGCTTCGACCATGTTAGCGTCTCCCTCACCCGTTCTTAATCTTCAGGCCACCATCGAGTTTGCACCGGTTTCGGCGCGGATGCAACGGTTCGCCCGGCTACATCCTGTAAAGCATCCAGTAAACGATCACGCCGGTCACCGACACGTAGAACCAGAGCGGCAGCGTCCAGCGGGCGATGCGCTTGTGCCGGTCGAAGCGGCCCCGGAGCGCGCGTGAGAGCGTGATCAGGACCAGCGGCACGATCGCCACGGCCAGGATCGTATGCGAGATCAGAATCGCGAAGTAGACGCGGCGTATCCAGCCTTGGCCGGCGAAGGCGACGGAGCCCACGTGGTAATGATAGATGAGATACGAAGTCAGGAAGAGCGTCGAAGTCGCGAACGCCGCGAGCATGCAGACGCGGTGGGCGGCGATCCGGCCGCCGCGGATGAAAAAGTAACCGGAGAGAAGGAGCAGCGCGCTGGCCGAGTTCAAAGCGGCGTTGAGGACCGGCAGCGACGAGAGCGGAATCAAGGATGTATATCGGGCAAGAGCATTAGACTGAGAAAAACGCATAGGATCAGCGGCGTGAGCGCGATCAAGGCGAGCGTGGAGCGCTCGAATTTGAGATGCATGAAGTAGAGCGCCACCATCGCGGCTTTGGTGAAGGCCATGCCGACCAACAGGATGACCATGATGAGCTTGGGGAAACCCGCGTAGGCTACGACGACCTCGGCGATCGTCAAGGCGAGAAGCCACCAGAAAACTCCCATGTAGTTGGGTTGCGGATGACCGTGAGTCTGAACCTGTGCCGTTGTCATCGTTCTTCCCCCGTTAGCAGACTTATATGAGATAGACGAAAGTGAAAATCAGGATCCAGACGAGATCGACGAAGTGCCAGTACAGGCCGGCGATCTCGACGTGCTTGGGGCCGTAGCGCCCGCGCAGGCAGGCCGCCAGAACGCAAGAGTTATAAATGACGCCGCCGGTCACGTGCATGCCGTGAAAACCCGTGAGCACGAAAAAGGTCGTCGCGAAAAGATGCGTGCTGAAGGAGATTCCCGCTTCCGGCAGCCGTTCGGTGATCAAATGGGTCCACTCGTAGGCCTGGCATCCGAGGAATAGAAGCCCGCCGCAAATAGTCAAAAGGAGAAATTTTTTGAAGGATTTCTTGTCGCCGTTTTGAATCGCGGAGAGCGAGAGCACCATCGTCACGCTGCTGATGATCAGCAACAAGGTCATAAACGCCGTCAGATTGATGCCCAACACGTTCGAAGGTTTCGGCCAGTTCGAGCTCGCGTGGCGCAAAAGCGCGTAGCCCACGATCAGGCCGCCGAACGACATCGCGTCGGCGGCGAGAAAAACCCACATGCCTAACTTTCCCCAGCTCTCGGGAGTCAGGGGAGATTCCGCGGCCTCGGCGGCGGAATCGATCGCAGCAGCTTCGCTCATCTTCCACTCTCCTTGTGAGTCCAAGCCAAATTCACAACCGGCGCCTTTTCGGTTTCGCCGCCGGTCTTCTTCGCCGCGCGCCGATAGCTATAGAAGAAAAAGCCGGCGACCGAGACGAGAATCGTGTAGGGCATCGCCATGAGAAACAGCACGCTCCAGTTGAAGGCGTCGGTCAACCGATCGCCGGCCGCGCCGCCGATGCAGACGGCGCAGGCGTGCGCGGCGTTTTGAAACGAGACGCAGACGAGCCCGATCGCGACCGCGCATATTTGAATTTCTCGCTTCATAAATTTAGTAACCGAGAATTATCTTATCGTCTCCCAACTGTCAACCGATTCAGCCTACAGTTGCCCCCTTTGGTCAGTGACTCTTGATCCAGTCTGCGATCGTCTTGACGACATCGTTTTCGATGCCGAAGAAGCCGTGCCGCGCGCGCGCGTCGCACGGGCCCGACAACGGCGCAGCCCCTCCGGTGAAAACCTTGTGCTCCTTGACCGAAGTCCCGGTAAACCGGGCGAGGAGCGTGGCGCCGATCGCGGCGCCTCCGGGGCTGCACTGGCAGCCGTCGTCTTGGTGCGAGACGACAAGAACCGGCCCCGTGAAGGCCGAGAGCGACGCGTCGTACACGCTCTTGCCGCAATGCCCCGCCCCATCGAGTTGGGTCATCGTGGAGGTCAGAACGATGCCGTGCGGCCGCGGCAACTGCTCCTGCGCCGCCAGCCTTGCCGCTGCGCCCGCCGTCGAGAGCGTGCCGGCGCTCGTGCCGACGAGCCAAACCGGCGCGCCGACGCGTTTATTCAAGTCGGCGATGACCTGACCGATCTCTCGCGCGTGTTGCAGCGAGAGACGATAGGCGCCGTCCATCCCGCCCTGCCGGTCGGATGCGGCGTCGAGCGCGGCAACGTAGAGACTTTCGCGCGCGAACCGGCCGCGGGTGCGGATCAGGAAATTCACGCCGAGGTCGCTCCCGATCGCGCCCGACGGACTCAATTTTAGCGCGCCCTTTCCGCCGGCAAAGAGGACGACGGCGGCTTTGGGCGGCTCGCTGCCGGCGACGCCGATATACTTCATGGCGACGCCGGAGCGGACTTCGATGCCGATGACCTCTTCCTTGAGCTTTTCCGGCTGCTGTTGCGCGGCCGAGGAGAACGCGAGCGCAAAAAACGGCGCGATGGCAACGACGGGGATTCTCAAAGGTACGTTTACCCTTAATATAAATAAACCAACCCGTAGAGCGCCGGCCACAGCACGACGACGAAGGTCCAATACATGCCGCAGAGCTGGACGCCGGTGTAATCGCGTCCCGAAAATCGGCCCTTCCGCGCTTGCATGAGAACGATGAGCAGCCAGAAGACGGCGCCGAGGACGTGAGCGCCGTGACACCCGATCAGGGTGTAAAAAGTCGCGCCGTAGACTCCGCTCGATAGCGTGAGACCGTAGTGAATCAAGCGCAGCCACTCGTAGCCCTGCACGGCGAGAAAAACGGCTCCCAGCGCCACGGTCACCGCCAGCCATTTTGCCAGCGGCGCCGATCTTCCGGCGCGCGCGGCCCTGAGCGCGACGTGCATGGCGACTCCGCTCAGCAGCAGAATGACCGTGTTCGCGCCGGTCACTTCCACGGGCAGGCGCGGCTGAAACGGCGGCGGCCAGGACGGGCTGGCGACGCGGAAGACGATGAACGCACCGATCAAGCCGGAGAAAAACATCGTCTCCGCCACGAGCAACATCAGAAGCGCAAGTCGCGCGTTGCTGACGATCGGCCGCGGCCGGTCGACCGGCCGGTCGGGCGGTTCGCCGCCGCCGAAGGCGGGGAGCGGCTCGACGACTTTCCGTGCGATTGCTTCTCGGGCCATGGAAATCAGGCGAAAAGGCTCCGCCAAAAATATCGGCGGATCAGCCTACGGCTGAAACAGGCATGAGTTTTATTACTCGCGCCTCACGCCTTCCGCCTCTCGTCTATCTTGCTATTAAAAACCCTACCACCGCGCCGATGTAGAGCAAAGCCGCCCCAGCCAACATGAGGCCGACGCATAGATTCTTTTCTTTCACTCGCGCCATCTCTCATCCAAGCGGAGGTATTCGGTCGAGCGCCATCACGACCAACAGGGCCGGCAGATAAATCAGCGAAGCGAACAGCAATTGCCGCGCCGCCGTCGAGGTCGGCGCGAACGCCAGACGGACGCCGTAGGCGAGAAAGCCCGCTCCGAGGACGAGCGCGGCGGCGAAATAGAGCGCACCGGCTGTTCCCACAAGCGTCGGCAACAAGCTCACCGCCAGCAGCGCGAGACAGTGCTCGACGATCTGGCGGCCGGTGCTGCCGCCGTCGGGCTCGACGATCGGCAGAAAGCGGATGCCCGCGCGCCGGAAATCTTCTCGGTAGACGGTGGCGATCGCCAGCGTATGCGGAATCTGCCAGAGAAATAAAATCGCAAACAATACCAACGCGGGAACGCCGATCTCGCCGCGCGCCGCCGTCCAGCCGATGACCGGAGGAAGCGCGCCCGGCACCGCGCCGACGATGCCGCAGAGCGAGCTTCTTTGTTTCATCGGAGTGTAGGCGAGGAGATACGTCGCGACGATCGTCGCGGTCACTAAGGCGCTCAGCGCATTGACCGCGAGCCCCAAAAGCAGGAGGCCGGCGGCGGCGAGCGCCACGCCGAAGATCAACGCCTCCGCGGGTTGGATACGGCCGTCCGGCAGCGGGCGGCGGCGCGTCCGCTCCATGAGCGCGTCCGAGCCGCGCTCCAGGAATTGATTGAGCGCCAGAGTCCCGCCGGAAGCCAGAGCGGTCCCGCCGAGCGCGGCCAGCAGCCGGAAATATCCCGGCGCAGAGTCGGCGCCGAGATAGTAACCGACGAACGTGGTGATCAAGACCATCAGCGTAACGCGCGGCTTGGTGAGCTCGAGATAATCCGCCAAGCGCCGGTAGCCGCTGTGGATCGCGACGTCGATCGTCTCTCCGGTAAAGCTCATGCGGAGGCTTCTTTCGTTCTCGTCGTTGCCGCGTCAAAATCCGCGGCGCGCGTCAAACGGCGGCGCGGGAACAGCTTAAAGGATCTCAAGGTCAAAACAAGGCTCGCCGCCAGCATGAGCGCGCCGACTACCACGTGACTCGTTCGCACGATCACCGTGAAAACCGGCGGCAAAGTCACGACGAACTTTCCGAGATAGGCGCCCAGCCCCAGCGCCAGTTGCACGAGCAGCAATCCGCTCAGCAAAACCGCCGGACACAGCAATCCGCGCCGGCCGGGATGGCGCTGGAAGATGCGTGCGCCGAGCAGGATCACGTGCAGCACAACCAGAGCCGCAAACAGCAGGTGGACTTCCAGCAGCTCGCCGCTGTGGCGGAGCACGGCACCGAAAATAGCCTGGGCATAGATCAACCCGGTCGTGATGAGGGCGAGGCGCTGGAGGCGGCCCGCGTCCGCGGCATCGACTCGCGGAGACTCTTCGCTCCACTCGCGCGAAGTGAAGAGCGCGAGACCGACCGCAAGCGCGAAAAAGGCCTGCGCCAGGCAGGCGTGGAGGATCGCGAGCGTCTGTTCGAGCAGCACGACGCGGAGCCCGCCGACGATTCCTTGAGCGGTCACGAGAGCGAGCGCCACCGCGCCGAGCCGCCGCAGCCACGGTCGCGTCTCGTCGCGCCAGAGCGCCACGGCCAGCAGCACGGTCAAAAAACCTACCGCCGAGGCGGCGAGCCGGTGGCTGTGCTCGTAAAAAATATTCCCGACCATTAGCGACCCGGGATAGAGGAACGGGTTGTAACCGAAGGTCGTGGGCCAATCGGGCACCGCAAGCCCGGCGCCCTTCGTCGTGACCAGGCCGCCGATGAAAAGAAGCGGAACCGTGCATATGGCGGTGAGCACGGCGAGCCGGTGCGGCCATTGGTTAAAGGATGAGGGATGAAGGATTAGGGATGAATCCGAATTTCCGCCTTCCGCTTTCATTCCTTCGACTACGCTCAGGACAGGCCTTCCGCTTTACGCTAGTGCGCTCTCGCGGCGGCTCCGGTTCCCAATTGCTGGTTCTGCGGCAGCCAGTCCTCCTTCACTTCGGGAGAGCTATACTCATAAGCGCCGCGATAGACCACCGGCGTGGTCTCGTAATTTCCGTGGGGCGGCGGCGATGGAGCGGTCCATTCGAGCGTATTGGCGAGCCAGGGATTTTTGCCGGAGCTTTCGCCGAAACGGCCCATGTTGCGCAGGGACCAAAAGCTACCGGCGAAAAGCGCAATCAAAACAATCCATGCGACCACCGACCCGCCCTGGACGGCGGACCACGCCTCGTGCAACTGTGGCCACCAAGAACCTTTCAACAGCCAACCCGCCGTCGAAAAAACAATGACATATACCGCATACCCAAAGACAGCCGACACCACGGTCCGAACCACCATGCGGAACCATCCCGCGTTCCATCGGAGGAGACTGGCGAAAAAGTTTACCAGGAAGACTATCTGGGAGAGCCCCAGGACAAGGGCACTCATCGTTATAAAGAGATTGATGTCTTGCAACGGCTGGAGGAATTCGTATTGCGTTGGATTGTAAATCCGCCGCATGTGGCCGCCGACGCCCAGGAAGTGCATGGGAAAAAACGCGCCGTTGAAAAAAATATAAGTCAGAACGAAGTGGATCTTCCCCAGCGGCTCGTTCATCATCCGGCCGAACATCTTCGGGAACCAGTAGTAGACGGCGGCAAACAGCGCGAAGATGATTCCGGCGACGACGTAATGAAAGTGGGCCACGATGTAATAGGTGTCGTGGATGAAGATGTCCACCGGGGTCGAGGCCATGAAGATGCCGCTCAATCCCCCGATGAGAAAATTGGAAACGAAGCCCAGCGCAAAGAGCATCGGCGAGGTCAAACGAATCGATCCGCCCCATAGCGTGCCGAGCCAGTTGAAGGTCTTGATCGCCGACGGGATCGCGATCACCATAGTGGACATCATGAAGGCCGTGCCGAGGAGCGGGTTCATGCCGCTGATGAACATATGGTGGCCCCAGACGACCCAGGAAAGAAAAGCGATCGCGATCATCGAGAAGGCCATCGCGTGATACCCGAAGATCGGCTTGCGCGAGAACGTCGAGAGAATGTCGGAGGTCACGCCCATCGCCGGCAGGACCAGGACGTAAACTTCCGGATGGCCGAAGAACCAGAAGAGGTGCTGCCAGAGAAGCGGCTCGCCGCCGCCCTGGGGGAGAAAGAAGCTCGTGCCGAACATGCGGTCGAAGAGCAGCATCGCCAGCGCCGCGGTGAGCACCGGCAGCGCGAGCAGGAGAAGAATCGCCGTGATGAACAGCGACCAGATGACCAGCGGCAGGCGGAAATAGGTCATGCCCGGCGCGCGCATGTTGACGATCGTCGTGATGTAGTTGATCGAGCCCATCAACGACGAGATGCCGAGAATGATCAGGCTGATGATCCAGAGATGCTGCCCCCAGTCTACGCCCGTGAAGGCCGCCTGGGCGGAAAGCGGCGCATAAGCCGTCCATCCCGAGGCGGCCGGCCCGCCGGGAACCAAGAAACTCGACAGCATCACGACTCCCGACACGAGACCTGCCCAGAAGGAGAGCATATTCAGCCTGGGAAAGGCCATGTCGCCGGCGCCGATCATCAAAGGTATGAGAAAGTTTCCGAAGCAGCCGACCATGATCGGCATGACGACGAAAAAGATCATGATCGTCGCGTGCATGGTAAAGAAGGCGTTGTAGGTCTGGGGCGGAATGATGCCCTCGTAGGCGTACGGTTCCGGCACCCAACCCAACCCAGGCACGGCCGTCTCGGGCCAGGCGAGCTGCCAGCGCATGGACATCGCCAAAAGCCCGCCGATCACCAGCATAAAAAGTCCCAGGAACAAAAATTGCCGGCCGATCATTTTATGGTCCGTCGAAAAGACGTAGGTGCGCCAAAAGCCCAACTCGTGGTGGACCGCGCCTCCCGGCGCATGCGCCGCATGGACTGTCGCCGTATCACTCATCTTTGTTCACCTCGACTAGCAAAAATTCCGGCTGAAGGCTGAGGGCTGATCGCTGAAAACTTATTTTTGAGGCCAGGCCGTCTGCATCCACTTCGCGTAGTCTTCCGGGCTGTCCACGTAGAGCCACCCCTTCATTCCGGAATGGCCGAAGCCGCACAGCTCGGCGCACGGCAGCTCATACTTGCCGGCCTTCACCGCTTGGAACCAGACCAGGATGTCTTTCCCCGGAAGCGAGTCCTGTTTCAGCCGCAGGTTGGGAAGGAAGAAGCTGTGGATGACGTCTCTGGATTTGAGAATGATGTGGACGACCTTGTTGACGGGAACATGGATGTCGTTGTCGACCTGGACGTCGTCCTCCGTGCCGTATTTTCCGTCCGGGCCGGGATAGAGGACTTCCCAGTTGAATTGCTTGCCGGTGACCTGCAACTGAACATCCGGCGGCGGCGCGTGCGCTTTGATTTTTCCCCAGGTGGAAACGCTCGCAAACGACAACCCGATAAAAACGATGGCGGGAATCACCGTCCACGTGATCTCCAGCGCGGTGTTGCCGTGCGTGTAGACGGCGCGGCGCCCTTCGCGGCGGCGGTACATAATCAGAAACAGGATCATCAGCACCGTCACCAGAATGAAAGCCGCTCCGGTGATGTAATAGATGATGTAAAAGAGACGGTCGATCTCTCCGCCAAAAGTCGAAACGTCCTCCGGCAACCAGCTCATCATGCGAGTGAATTTTCCTTTTTCGGTTTACTTTTTCGTTCTTGCTAACATAGGCATGCCGCCAATGCAAGAGGAACGCCGAAAGGTTTGCAAAAACCGCTTTCCGATGGTAGCGATGAACTGATTTACCGGAACGAACGTGAATTTTTTGCCCATTTTGCAGAGCGCGAATCTCTGGCTGCATCTTGTCTCCATGGCCGTCTGGCTGGGCGGCATGGCCTTTTTTCTTTTCGTCTTCGGCCCGGCGGTTCACGGTCTTGCGCCGGCTGACGGCATTCGCGCGCTGAATCACGGCCGCGAGTCGCTCCAGACTTTGTCGTGGATCGCGGTCCATCTTTTGTTCCTCACCGGCGTGCTGAACTTCTTCTTCCGCCTGACGGCCGACGGCGTTCATCCGGAGACCGGCTACTATTGGATTCTGGGAGTGAAGCTTTTGCTTTTTTCGGCGATGATCTTTCACCATTTCCTCCAGTCGCTCAAATACGCGCCGAGAATCGCTTCCGCCACCGCGGAGATGGAGCCCGGCGCCGGCTCCTGGCCCGAGCCGCTGCTCGCGTCGTGGAGAAAATGGTTCGTGCTGTTGAAGATCAACACGTCGCTGGGAGTGATCGTCCTGCTCCTCGGCCTCGCTCTGAGCGGGAGATAGCATGAAAAAATTATCCCCCGGGCGCTCGATGCCGGTAGCGGCACGCGGCATGGTGGTCTCGTCCCAGCCGCTCGCCACGCAGGCGGGACTCGATATCTTGAAGCGCGGCGGCAACGCCGTCGACGCGGCCGTCTGCATGGCTGCCGTGCTGAACGTGCTCGAGCCGATGATGACCGGCGTCGGCGGCGACGCTTTCATTCTCATTTATCTGGCCAAGACCGGAGAAATCAAAGCGCTCAACGCGAGCGGGCGCGCGCCTTACGCCGCGACGCAGGATTATTTCCGCGACAAAAAGATCGACGCGATTCCGGACGCGGGCATGCTGCCGGTGACGGTCCCCGGCGCGCTCGACGGCTGGGCGCTCGTAACCGAGCGCTACGGCACGATGCGCTTGGGCGATCTCCTTCAGCCGGCGATCCGGTACTCCGAGGAAGGATTTCCCGTCGCGGAGAAAGCCGCGCATGAGTGGCGCAAAGCGTCCGGAAAACTGTCCGCGCACCCGAACTCCGCGGCGAATTACCTCGTGAACGGCCGAGCGCCGAAGGCGGGAGAAATTTTCCGGCAGAAAAATCTCGCTGCCAGTTTGAAGAAGATTGCCGGCGGAGGAAAAAAAGTTTTTTACGGCGGCGAGCTGGCGGAAGAAATCGTGAAGTTTTCACGGCAAAACGGCGGCCTGCTTTCGCTGAAAGATTTCTCGGACCATACGTCCACGTGGGTCGAGCCGATCAAAACCAATTACCGCGGGTACGAAGTTTTAGAGATGCCGCCCAACACGCAGGGCATGACCGTGCTCCAGATGCTGAACCTGCTGGAGCGGTTCGACCTCCGCGCTCTCGGCTACGGCAGCGCCGCGTACATTCATCTGCTCGTGGAAACTAAAAAACTCGCGTTCGCCGACCGCGATCGATATCTCGCCGACCCCGACGTCGTTTACGTGCCGGTGGAAAAGCTCATCGGCAAACCGTACGCGGCGGAACGAGTGAAGCTGATCGATCCGGATCGGGCCGGCCGATTTCCTCCCGGGCTCGGCGCGGTTTCCGGCGACACGCAGGTCTTCTGCGCGGTCGATAAGGACGGCAACGCGGTTTCGTTCATCAATAGTCTCTTTGAAACTTTCGGCTGCGGGCTCGTCGGCGGCAATACCGGAATCATGCTGCAAAATCGCGGCAAGCTCTTCTCTCTCGATCCGGCTCACCCCAACTGCGTCGCGCCGCACAAGCGCTCGCAGCACACGATCATGCCGGCCATGGTCTTCAAAGATAAGAAACCGTTTCTAATCTTCGGCGTTACCGGCGCCCACATGCAGCCGCAGGGACAGGTGCAGGTGCTGGCGAACCTGATCGACTTCGGGATGCCGCTGCAGCAGGCTATGGACGCGCCGCGGGTGAATCATCTCGATGGATTCGAAGTGGCGTTCGAGCCCGGCTTCGATGGAGGCGTAGTCGAAAATCTAAAACGGAAGGGTCACCAAATTGTCGGCGAAGCCAACTTCGGCGGCAGCCAGGGAATCATGATCCATCCGGAATACGGAACGCTGCTCGGCGGTTCGGATCCGCGCAAGGACGGCTGCGCCCTCGGCTACTAACAGGATGGCCCTTCACCGTTGAACATCGGCGTTGGCTGCTTTCCTCATTGTCTTCCTTCGAGACCTTCGTGTCCTTCGTGGTTAAAATCCTTTCACCACGAAGAGCCTAGCGCGGCGGAGCCGCAACCTAAAGTCGAAATATCTCGCGCAAAGACGCAAAGGGCGCCAAGGTTCCTCAAATCCCCCTCTTTCCCCCTTTGTCAAAGGGGGATGAAGGGGGGATTCCTCGATTTCTTTGCGTTCTTGGCGTCTTGGCGCGAGCAAATCCCCGCCCTTTAACAGCTCTGGGCGACAGGTAAATTTGCGCAAACCGCGAAAACTATTAAGCATAGTATTACGAAGCACACGAAGGGAATCAGAACAGTACTATCGTGCTGAATAAAGGCTCTTGATGAACCCGCTGTCGTCGAGCTGCTTGACGAAGCGGAGGTCCATGAGAGTTTCCGGGTTGACGCTCTTCGCCCTTGGATCGCGGGCCGCGATCTGTTCCAGCACGAAACTGATTCCGCCCGCCGTCGGATATGGCGCCCGAGCGAGCTTCGGGGCGTAAAAGCCTACAGTCGATTTGAGGATCGCCGGATCTTTGATACCGGTGTATTTCTCCGTCACTTTCGCCGCCAGATCGGGCTTGTTCTTGTAGAGCGCGATCGCCTCCGTGTAGGCGCGCATAAAGCGCTGGACGGCGTCCGGGCTGTCGCGCACGTACGATTTTTTCGCCACCAGGCTGACGAAGGGAAATTCCAACCCCAAGGCGGCGATATTCGCGATCTCATTGTATCCAAGCTTCGCCGCATGCTCCGTGAACGGATCGGCCAGAGCGCCGGCGGCGATTCGTCCGGAGGCGATGCCGCCCATGATGCCGGGGTAATCTTCCAGTTGGATGAGAGCGACGTCCTTGTCCGGCTGCAAGTTGAATTTTCGGAGCGCGTAGCGCGCCGAGATGTCCGTATTCGAGCCGTAGCGGGTCACCCCGATCGCCTTGCCTTTGAGCTCTTCCATCTTCGACACCGTGCCCATCAGCACGATCGGAGTCGTGTTCAGCGCGACGGCGATGAGGACGAAATCCGCGCCGCCCACCGCGGCCTGCAGCGCCGCCGGCCCGCCCGTCTGGGCGATCTGCAGCTCGCCCGCAAGCAGCGCCTGCGACATTGTCGTGCCGCTGCGAATATAGGCGACCTCCGCGCGGAGACCGTTTTTCTCGAACAGTCCCGCTTCGCGCGCCATCCAGAGAACGGCGTGCGGACCGGAGATGGCGCTGTAGCCGGAAGCGATGCGGGTGGGAGCTTGAGCCGACGCGGCTGTTGAAGACAGCAGCAACGCGAGCAGAACGATCAGGAATTGAGCCACCGGGATGCCCTCCTGCGACTTGATTTGAATCGACGGCGAAAGTATAGGCGTAAGCGTGAATGGATGTAAACAGAGAAGGAGGAGGCCATGCTGCAAGTCAAATCCCTAAGAACCTTCGCGATCAACGCGAAAGATCTCAATCAGGCGGACAAGTTTTACACCCAACTGCTCGGCGGCGAGGTCGTGCGGCGCGTCGATCCGGACGAAGAGCAATTGAAGCGCGGCCGCGTCAAGGAAGTGGACGTGCAGCTCGGTAATTTCCAGGTGCATATCTTCGACGCGTCGAAGGCGCCGCGCCCGGGCGTGCCGCACCACACGATCATGATCCCGTGGAAGGAAAAAGAAAATACGCTGCGGGAGCTGGAGCAGTCCGGAACCAAGGTGGAAAACACCCGCGACCACCCCGACGGCAAGGGGTACTCGCTTTACATCAAAGATCCCGACTCCAATCTATGGGAACTTTGGTTTGCCGGTTGATTCATCATCAGTCCTTCGGCTGCCACTCGTGTCCATGCGCCAGCCGGATGATCACCTGGCTCACCATCACGCTGTTGGGAACGATAATCTCTTCTTTCTCCGCGTTAACGAGGACCGTATACCCCAGGGATAACGAATACACGGTCCCGGTCTGCACTCCCTTGGGCGTGTTCAGCTCGACCCGATCGCCGATGTGAAACGGACGGTAAAGTAAAAGTGAAAATCCAGCGATGAGATTGCTCAAGGTGTTTTGCGCCGCGAGTCCGATCACGAGCGAAGCGACGCTGACGCCCGCCAATAAGGCCGTCCCCACCGCCCGCAAAGCGGGAATCAGTTGCGCATACAAAATGAGGGCGACCAGAAATACGATAACCTGCAGGAATTGGCCGACGAAGCGGATCGCCGTGAGATCGGAAAAATGCCGCGCGCTGCGCTTGACAAAGATCCGCGCCAAACGGGCGGCGAAGAGCGCCGCCGTGAAGAAAACAACGGCATAGAACAGCGCCCCCGGCAGGGTTTCGGGATCGAGCAGGTTAGCGCGGAAATTTTCGATCAAGGACATGGCGTCTCAAGGGAATACGGAATAATCAACTCCCGTGAGCGCTCGGCTTGCGGGCATCGACGTATAAGGTGCCGAGCTTGCGCTTCTCGTCATCCAGTTCGGGATCGAAAGATCGTCTCACGACCGAGACAAACCCGGCCCGGCTCAAAATCTGCGCCAGGGTTTCGAAATCATACGCGTACTTGTGCTTCTTCCCCTGCCTGAAATGGTAATTCAGGTTGTGCATGCGCGTGTCGCACCAGGCCGGATGCCACCGCTCTCGCGCGATGCGAAAGTATTCCTTATCTATCTTCGCCGGCGTAGGCCGTAACGAGCCACTCGGTGTCCGGAACGCCGACGCTGAACCGGCCTCCCGGCTGCAATACCCGGAGGGACTCTTTGAGAAAATGGAGCGCTTCGTCCGGGTATTCGAGATGTTCGAAGAAGTGCTCGCTGTACACCGTGGAAACGGACTCATCCGCAAACGGCAGCGGCTCGCGCACGTCCAATTGAAGGTCTGCTTCTTTGCCCAGATCGATATTGATCCAACCCTGCTTGAAGTTTTTGCCGCAGCCCACGTTGAGCCTGAGACTGTTGCCGGAGTAACGACGAACCCGCTTGAGCGCGGCGCGATGAAGCCGTTGGATGCGGAACTCCCGTGTCAGATCGCGGAGGGCTCTTCTAAAACTCGCCGTCGGCTTGAAAATGTTTCCGAGCATGTTGGAATCTTTCCCGCGCGCCCGTCGGTTTTAGACGTAAGGCGGTTTTTTTACTTGTTGCGCTTAACGCTCGGACCTTGTCCGAGAGCCGCGGCGACCAGGACGGCTTCGCCGATCTCGCGCCAGCATTCAAAGATCGCCTGGTTGAGGCCGAGCATCGGCTCCGAGCATTTACTAAGTCCGGATTCGATGCTTCGCGTCCAGGCCTCCCACTCGCCGCCGCGCTCCCGCCCCAGTTCCATCAGCGCGCTGATCCTTTCACCGGAATTCAAAGCAGACCAATAGCGCAGCGCGGCGCGGTTGCAGGCTTCGTTGCAGCGGATCAGGGCCTCCATCACGCCGTTCACGTCGATTCCTCCGGACAAACATTGATCCGCCTGGTGCGCGGCGTCGGTGGCCTTGCCGAGGAGCGCGAGGATATCTTCCATGGCGTCGGCGAACGCGTCTTGCAGCGCGAGCGCCAATCCCGGAGGCTGCTCATCGACGCCGACGCGCTTGAGCGTGAGAAACTCCTCGCGCAATCGTTCGAGTTGTTCGGTCAACTGCGAGAATGAAACTTTGAGCGACATGATTTTAGCCGATAGCTGGTTTGAGAAATAGCTAGCACCAACCTAAGCGATAGCGCAAGCTCCTCATCTCCGTTTATGTGATCGCCCAGGCATTATCCATCCAAAAAGAACCGCCTCGAGCGCGAGACGGATCTTATCAAATAGGGAATACCCGGCGTCATGCGCCTCGACCGAACCGTGCGCCAAAAAATCCGTCAGCAGCTCTTTGGCCCTGTCGAAATCCTTTTCGTCAACGAGAATAGACTTGGCATTGAATGATCGAATGGCAGGTCCGACTTCCAGGGAACCAAAATTATCATTGCGCACGAAGTAGGCTATCCCTTCGGAATCGAAGAGGCCCTTAAGCAAAGCAACTTCGATTTCGTTTTTAGGCGAGTAGAGGTCAAGCATGTGACGTAGACAGAGACAGGCGGCTTATTCGGCCCTCACTCAAGGAGCCCATTAAGATCACTGCGAGAGTGAAATCACCGAGAGCGCAAGACAATCATGAGCTCCTTTACCATAAGGCAGACCCTGCGCCTATTGCTATCTTGCTGTATTTAGTCCGAGTTAAGAATGAGGATGATATCCGTCTCTATCGCATTCAGCCGACCGGCCTTGCTTGATGCGCTTTAAAGCCATGGCGGGCGCCGGAAGCAGAATCTGATTTAAAGATAGCAGGTCCCCGCCGCATATCCAGACGCTCGATATGATGGACGTTGAGCGTTACAGTCCCGAACTCCTCCTCGACTCTGCCGCGCAAGAGATAAGACCGACCGGCGGCGAGGAGCTGATAGAACCTGCGATACGTGTCGGGGAAAAAAGTGGTTTCGTAAATTGCGCTCAGGTCCTCGAACGTGATGAACTCCATCGGCTCGCCCTTTTTTGTCTGGGTCATTTTTGCGCTGACGAGCCAGCCGACCATTGCGATCGATTGGCCGGCGTGAAGACCCATGTTGCGCGCCGGAACGCACGCCGCCGCTTGAAGCCGCGCGCGATAGCGCTCCAGCGGATGGCGGCTCAGAGGAAAGCCGAAACTTTCAATCTCATGCTCGAGCTTCTGTTCTTCGGAGTGGTCGGGAGGATTCGGCAGGCTGTCGCCATATTTTTCCGCGGCGCGGGCATGGGCGCGCCACAGGAGACCGGGACGGCTCAATTCTTGAGCGATCGAGTCGAAGCATCCGGCCTTGATGAGAATCCGCGCCTGAGCGAGCTTGGGCTGCGTCCGCGCCCAGAAGTCGTCGAAAGATTCGAACGGGCCGGAGTTGTTCCGCTCCGCGATCACGCGCTCGATCCAGGTCCGCTCCAGGCCTTTGAGCTGCATGAAGCCGACATGAATCTTTTTTCCCGCGGCGGTGTAAGCCCAATCGCTCGCGTTGACGTCCGGCGGCAAAAACTTAACCCCCATCCGGCGCGCTTCGGAAATATACGCAAACGTCGGATAGAAGCCCCCCTCGTTGCTGATGACCGCGGCCATGAATTCGGCCGGATGGTGCGCTTTCAAATAGGCGCACTTGAAAGAGAGCCGGGCGTAGCTCGCCGAGTGAGGCTTGCAAAAACTATATCCGGCAAAGCTCAGGATCATCTTCCAGACCGCATCGACCGTAGCCGGCGGTGCGCCGCGCGCCATGGCGTCGCGGAAGAAACGGTCGCGATAATCCTTGAGCGCGAGCCGCTTGTGTTTTTTATTCAGGATTTTTCTCAACTGCTCGCCGTCGGCCAAAGAAAATCCCGCCAGCGCCACGGCGACGTTGGTGACGTCTTCCTGATAGACCATGATCCCATGAGTCTCGCTCAGCGCCTTGGCCAACGCCGGATGCAGCGGCGCGTACGGCTTTCCGTGGGCGCGGCGCACGAACTCGTTGACGAAAGTGATGGCCGCCGGCCGGACCAGGGAAGAGACCATCACGAGATATTCGAAAACGTCGGCCGCGCGCCGGCGCTCCTCCGGCATGCGCGTCCAGAGTTTCTTCAAGAGCAGACGCGTCGCCGGAGATTCGATATAGAAGCATCCGATCGTTTCGCCGCGCCGGATAAGATTTTTCGTCGGCTCGTCGGAGACCGGATCCCACGCCGGCCCATCCAACCGCATTCCGGTATAGCGCTCCGCCGCCGCAAGCGCGTCGCGCACGACGGCGAGCGAACGGTTGCCGAGCAAATCGATTTTAACGAGACCCGCCTCTTCGACCTGATCCTTGTCCCACTGGAGCATCGGGATTCCTTTGGCCGAGATTTCCACCGGCGCATATTTTCGAATCTCGTCCGGGACAATGACGATGCCGCCGCAGTGGAGCCCGAGATTGCGGAAATGACCTTCCACCTGGAAAGCTCGATCGGTGATTTCCGGCCAGGGTTCGGGAAATTCCATCGGCTCGCATAGCGACTCGGCCCACGAGCGCGCCGTCCGGTCTTCCGCCAGGCGAAGAAAATTCAGCCGCTTGAGAATGAGCGAAGCGACGCGGTCGATCTCCGCCGGAA
This sequence comes from Candidatus Binatia bacterium, assembly GCA_036504975.1. Lineage (NCBI taxonomy): Bacteria > Candidatus Binatota > Binatia (SeqCode) > Binatia bacterium. The sequence continues at coordinate 20,480 of DASXUF010000020.1, forward strand.
TCATGCCGTACACTTTGGCCGTTTCGCGAAGGGCACCTCGGAGCGCCAGGGTGTTTTGGTTCGCCACCATCGCGACTTTCTTGCTGCCATATTGCTTGAAGACGGATTCGACGATGCCGTCCCGCTCGTCCCAGGGAAAATCGATGTCGATGTCCGGCGGGTCGTTGCGCGCGGAGTTGAGAAAACGCTCGAATAAAAGATTATGGCGGATCGGGTCCACGTCGGTGATTCCGAGGCAGTAAGACACGATGGAAGCGGCCGCGGAGCCCCGGCCGCAAGTGAGGCGGGTGCGCCGGACGATCTCTTCGACGATCAAAAAATAATGGCTGAAGCCCTTCTCGCGAATGACGACCAGTTCGCGCTCGATGCGCCCGCGGACTTTCGGGGTCAGTTCCAGGTAGCGCTGCCGCGCGCCGGCGTAAACCTTTTTTTTGAGCACGGCGAATGCCTTGGCGTCGGAAAATGCGCGAAACGCGGGGAAGATCGTCTCTTTAAAATCCCAATCGGTGCGGCAGGCCGCGGCGACGCGGAGAGTATTCGATAGCGCCTCGGGCACGTGGGCGTAGTATGGTTTTAAGACCGATGCCGGAGCGAACCAGCGCGTGGGCGCGGCGCAAGCGTCCTCCGGCAAGCGCGAGAGCGTCGTGTTCAAGTCGATCGCGCGCAGCAGACGATGCAGCGGATATCCCTCCGCCGCTGCGAAATGGACTTTGTTCGTCGCCACCGGCGGCAAGCCAACAGCCCGGCTGAACCTAACCGCTTCCTGCATCCGGGGACCGGGCGTGAGCTCGACGTAGAGGTCTTCAGGCGAGCGTTCCTTCCACGTTGCCAGCGCCGGAAAATCGTCGGAGAGAACGATCAAACCGCGGCGATGCTGCTCGACGGCCTGAATCAAATTGAAAGACCGATCGCAATGGCGCGCGGAGATCAACCGGCAGAGATTCGCGTAGCCCTCCATATCTCCGACCAGACAAACGGCGCGATGCGCACCGCAACTCAGCTCGGCCCCTAAAATCGGCTTGAGGTCGTTTTGTCTCGCCGCTTCGACAAACCGAACGGCGCCGTACAACCCGTTCGTGTCGGTGAGCGCCAGGATCTCCGCGCCCTGGGATCGCGCCACCTTGCAAAGCTCTTCCAACGAAGAGACTCCGCTCATCGGCGAATAATGAGAATGGACGTGGAGGTGGACAAACGGAGTCATGTAGTCCCCCACTCGATCGCTTTTTCCCCGTACCGCGAGCGGACGCGATCGAGCGCCGCCGCGAGCTTTTGCATCCTGATGCTCTCCGCCGAAGGCTCTACCGGGAAAAGAGGTAATTGTTTTTCCGAATTTTCCAGCGCCTCGGCTTTGAGCGCCATCTTGCGTATGCGGACGCGGCGCTGGAACGCGCGAAAGAACAAGGGTTCGAGACGCGGATAGATGTCGCATTCCCAGTGGCTCGCGCGCTCCAGCACGGCCCGCTTGGAATTTTCCCAGCCATCGCTCTGCACCAGATCGAGCTTGATGCTCCGGCACAGCCGCTCGCTCCGTCGTAGCTGCCGGCAAAGTCGTTCGAGCATTCCGTATAAAATTGCCAACAGCGCCTCATCGTCCACTTCGTCCGGATTCAATGTATGCGAAACTTCCAGCGACGGGCGGGACGACCGCGGCCACACCGGAGTTGGATCGAATCCCACCGCCCATTGCTGCATGAGTTTGGATCGAGAACCGAAGACCAGATTGAGGTGATCCGGCGGAGTGACGGCGATCTTGCCCAGCGTGGCGAGATCCAACTCCGCCAACAACTCCAGGAACTCCGGCGTCCTGCCGCCGGAGAGATAAGGAAGCGCCGGCAAAAAAGCGACGGGCGCGGGCGCGAGAAATTTCTTCTCCGCGCCGGGAGTCACATCGTAAAGATCGGGAGGCTTCGTTATCGCATCAGCGGCGATGTGGGAAACCAGCTTATTGACGGCAACGCCGCCCACGCCGCTGAGTCCCCAGCGTTCCACGGCTTCGCGCTCCATCCGCGCGGCGGTGTCGATGGCGCGGCCGAAAAGGCGCGTGGTGCCCGTCAAATCCAAATAAAAATGGCCGCGGCCGATCGGCTCCCAGAGCGGCGTAAACCGCCTGACGAGATCCTCGAGCGAGATGTGCGCCCGTTGAGCGGCTTCCCCGTCCGGAGGAATAATCCTGAGAGACGGGCAAAGGAAACGAGCCTGGTCCAACGTCATTCCGGCGCGGAGTCCTTCGGCCGAAGCCTCCGCGGATACTTCGAACAGGATTGATCTATTAGATGAAGGCGCGACGGCGACCGGCCGTCGTCGGAGGATACGTTCTTTCAAGCGAGCGAGCGCGATCTGAAGAGCAGGGATTTGAAAGCAGACGATCTGGCGGACCATGGGAGTCAAAAAGCAAATATCGGCGGCTAAAATTTCCCACGTAGTCTTCTACTTGAAGTGGCGCACGAGTCCGATGACAACGCCCTGGATTTCAAAATCGTCGGCCGGCGTCACGCGGATCGGCTTCATGGCGTCGTTGGCCGGCCTGAGCTCGATGCGATCCCCTTTGGGATAATATTTTTTCACCGTGGCTTGCCCGTTGACGAGAGCGATCACCGTCTGGCCCGCCGAAGCTTTCGACTGTTTGCGCACGATGACCAGATCTCCGGACACGATTCCTTCGTCGCGCATCGAATCGCCGCTGATCCGGAGGGCGAAATTTTCCCCTCCCCCGGCAAACGGAAAATCGACCACTTCGCTTTGAGCGACGGGCTCGATCGGCTTTCCCGCCGCAACCGTCCCGAGCATCGGAATGCGCCGCGCCCGCCTCAACTGCTGTAAGGCGACCTCGACGACGCCGGGAATGCGCCGGGTGCCGCACTCGTAGCGGGTGACGGTCATCCGGGTCGTGCCCAGCTTCCCGGCTAATTCCTCCTGCGTGACGCGCAGCTCGTTGCGCCGGATCTTTTTCAGCTCTTCAGGCCTCATGTAACCAATGGCTACATCACTTGAAGGCTTCTGTCAAGTCCATATTTGCGGGCCGAGTTTTCGCCCTAGGTCTTGACAGCATGGAGGCGGTACGTTAGTTTTGAGGCTACATTCGCTGGACACCTTATCCAGAGTGGCGGAGGGATTGGCCCGCAGATGCCACAGCAACCGGTTTCGTCGTAAGACGAAACGCTGGTGCTAAGTCCAGCCCCCGGTAAAACGGGGGAGAGATAAGGTGAGGGTAAAACCTCTTCTTATCTAACAAGAAGAGGTTTTTTTTTGGCCGAAAATTGCCGAAAATAAGAAATGAGCATCCGCCTCACACCTGAGCAGATCGAACGCTACAGCCGCCAGATCATGATCCCCGATCTCGGCGGCAAGGGACAAATCCGCCTCAGGCAAGGAAAAGTTCTCATCGTCGGCGCCGGCGGCCTCGGATGCCCGGCGGCGTTCTATCTCGCCGCGGCGGGAGTCGGTGCGCTCGGCCTCGTGGACAGCGACCGCGTCGAGTTATCCAATTTGCAGCGGCAAATTCTCCACGCCACGCCGGACATTGGCCGCGAGAAAGTGGAGTCGGCCAAAGAAAAGCTCGGCCGGCTGAATCCCGACGTGGAAATCCAAACCTACGCGCTCCGGCTCGACGCAGACAACGCTGCGGAGATTTTCGCCGCCTACGATTTCATCGTCGACGGCAGCGACAACTTCGCCACCAAGTTTCTGGTCAACGACGCGGCCGTGGACCTCGGCAAGCCGTTCTCCCATGCCGGGATCGTGCGCTTCCAGGGCCAGACGATGACGGTCATCCCCGGCAAGAGCGCCTGCTATCGCTGCCTGTTCCAAGAGCCGCCCGAGCCGGGAGAAATCATGAACTGCCAGCAGGCGGGAATTCTCGGCGCTATCGCCGGGACCATCGGCTCGATCCAGGCGACCGAAGCGATCAAATATTTATCGGGAATGGAAGAAGAGCTGCTCGTCGATCGAATGCTCACTTACGACGCCAAGAAGATAAATTTCCGGACGATCGACGTGCGGAAAAACGCCGCGTGCGGGGCGTGCGGTGAAAAAGCAGAGAGGAGAAGTCATGAGTTACGTCAAAGGACTGAAATGTAGGGAGTGCGGCCAGGATTATCCCAAAGAGCCGCTCCACGTCTGCGAGACCTGCTTCGGCCCGCTCGAAGTGGTCTACGACTACGACGGCATCACCAAGGCGCTGAGCCGGGAAAAGATCGCGGCGCGGGCGAAAAACCTCTGGCGCTATCGCGAGCTTTTGCCGATCGACGGCGAGCCGCAGGCGGGCCTCTATTCCGGCTTCACGCCGCTGGTCCGCGCCCATAGACTGGGCGAAGTCCTCGGCGTCAAAGAGCTCTACATCAAAGACGACTCGGTGAATCATCCGACTTTTTCTTACAAGGACCGCGTCGTCTCCGTCGCGATCTCCAAGGCGATCGAGTTCGGCTTCGAGACCGTCTCCTGCGCTTCGACCGGGAATCTTGCCAACTCCGTCGCCGCGCACGCGGCCAAAGCCGGCCTCAACTGCTACGTCTTTATCCCCGACGGTCTAGAGCAGGGAAAGATCATCGGCTCGGCGATTTACGGGCCGAAAACAGTGGCGATCAAGGGAAATTACGACGACGTCAACCGGCTCTGCAGCGAGATCGCCGACAAATACGGCTGGGCATTCGTGAACGTGAATTTACGGCCCTACTATGCCGAAGGCGCGAAGACCCACGGCTTTGAGATCGCGGAGCAGCTCGGCTGGAAACTGCCGAAGCATATCGTCGTCGCCTCCGCCGGCGGCACCATCCTTCCCAAGATCGCCAAGGCATTTAAGGAGCTGAAGCACGTCGGCCTGATCGAAGACGACGCATGCAAGATCTACGCGGCTCAGGCGACCGGCTGCGCGCCGATGATCCAGGCGCTGAAGCGCGGCACGGATCTCATCAGTCCGGTGAAGCCCAACACCATCGCCAGCTCTATCGCCATAGGAAATCCGGCCGACGGTTACTACGTGCTCCAGGCGGTGCGCGAATCAGGAGGCGGGGGCGAGAGCGTGACCGACGAGGAAATTCTCGACGCCATCAAGCTTCTCGCCCGCACCGAAGGGATTTTCACGGAGCCTGCGGGAGGAACCGAGGTCGCCGTCGCCAAGAAGCTGATCCAGCAAGGCAAGATCCCGCGCGACGAGTCGATCGTCATCAGCATCACCGGCAACGGCTACAAAACCCTCGAAGTCGTCGCGGCGAGCGTGGAAAAACCCTTCAAGATCAATGCTACCCTGGAGAATTTCGACGATCTCTATTCGCAGCTCACGCAGCCGGCTCAAGGAAAAATCGCGGCGGGAGAAGGGTAAGTTTTTCTCTCACGACTTTTTGGCTATGGTCAGGGGTCGATTTTTATCGTAAACCTGCGCTTCACTGAGGCGTTAAGCTGATCCTTTATATTGACAGTGAAGCTCCGCCCCAGAAGAGCCGGGGACACGGGCGTTCCAATTAAATTGCCGGTCGCGGAGTCGAAGTTGAGTCCCGGCGGAAATTTTCCTTTGATGAAGATCCATGTGTAAGGCGCAGCGCCTCCCGTTACCAAGGGCGTGCTGTATGCCGCGCCGACTTGACCGTTAGGAAGCTTTTCCGCGGCTTGGCTAAGGCATCCCCTCAGACGGCAGAGAAGAGATATCTTGTCCTTCCAAACCGTCCTCCAATCACCTTTCAGAATCCCGCCCGTATCCCCGCTGTTAGGGTTCCAGTCCCAATAGAAGAAGTTCGTCAGCCCCTTCTGGTATAGATAGGCGACAAAGGCATCCTGCCAGGCTCTATCCTCCGGAAGGCCCCCATGCCCATACCTGCCGCCAAACTCTCCAACGACCACCGTGTACTTTGGAACTAGAGAAGTGAGAAATCCGAAATGGGCGTCCCAGATGTCGGACATATTCTGTGGGAAATTCGGGTCGAAAAAGTAGGATTCAGGGAAAACATCCGGGCCGTAGACATGCGGGCTCAATACTAGCTTGTCAGCCTGGATAGCAGGAGGGAAACACGCCATCGGCTCAAAATTTCCGCCCCACCAGTGACTTATATTCCCGCTACAGATTGGATTTTGTTCTATGCCTTCCACAAAGATCAGCAGGTTCGAGTTAGCGGCGAGGACCGCGGCGGCGGCCGCCTCCGCCGCGAGCTTCCAATCGGTGGCTGCGACACCCGTGCCCCAAGTCGCCGCCCCATGCGGCTCGTTTTTGATATCGATGCCGACAAAGTGAGGCAAATGCTTGTAGCGGTCGGCCAGGAACACGAGGTCAGCGATCCATTCTTGCTCGGTATAATTCGCTGTATACCAGAGTTCGGATATGGGGGGATTGCCATTGCATTCCGACCTGTGGTGGTCGAGAAGAATGTAGAGTCCCTGCTGGTCCAACTCGGTAAGTACCTTATCCAGAATCTGCAACGACTTGAGTCCCTTAAGATCCGGGTTCCGAGAAAAGTCGATACTCGAGGGTTTCACATTTTTTAGTGTGTCAGGGCAAAAAGGCACTCTTACCGCGTTGAAGTGCTGTTTGACCTGAAGGATCATCTTCTGCCAATTGCGCGCCCACAGGCCATGAACTACATGATCGCCGGTCTCGAAACCGAACCAAGCCACCCCGTGGAGCTGAATTTCCACGTCATTATCGTCGTAGATGCGCCCGTTTTGGGTATAATAGCTCCAGGCGGGATCAGAAAAGACACAGATCAAACAGGCCAGAAGCAAACCTGCCGTCTTTGCATGAAGATTTTCCCGGGTCGCTCGTGATTTCATAAACGATGCATTTCTATCGCCTGTCACCTGTGACACAGAGCAGGATGATATAAGCTCCTAGAAATAGCATCGACTTTAAACTAGGTCAATTGAGCGAGTGCGCGGGGTTTGCGTCGTATAGGCGCGCTCGCCGCGGTTGCAAGGCTCGACCGAAAAGTCTATAAAAAGTTTCGATTCAACTCGACAAGACCGGGCGAGCGAACTATTGTAAAATAGGAATATAGAACGGATAAGGGAGGTCGGTCTATGAGTGTCCGTGTCCGCGTGCCCACTCCGCTGCGCAAATTCACCGACGGCGCCGATGAGGTCGCCGCCCAAGGCCCCAACGTGCGCGCCCTGGTGGATGACCTGGAACAAAAATATCCCGGGATCAAAGAACGCATCTGCGACGAGACTGGAAAAATCCGCAGGTTCGTGAACGTTTATGTCAACGGGGACGACATCCGGTTTCTTCAGAACTTGGAAACCTCCCTCAAGGAGGGAGACAACATCTCGATCGTGCCCGCCATTGCAGGGGGATGAAATCTCCTGGATCTGCTTTTATGGCCAATCCGACCGCCATACGATCGATCGCCGCCGAAAGATTCAGAGAGCCGAAAAAAATAGAGTCGGTTCTCGATCTCATCGGCGATACTCCGCTGCTGGAAATCCGCAGGATCGCGGAAGGAATCTCGTCCGGGGTAAAGATCTTCGCCAAGCTCGAAGGCATGAATCCCGGCGGCTCGGTCAAAGACCGTCCCGCTTTGAAGATGATTCAGGAGGGAATCAAGTCGGGAAAACTCGCGCCGGGAAAAACCATCATCGACTCGACTTCCGGCAACACCGGAATCGCTCTGGCCATGATCGGCCGCATTCTCGGCTATCCGGTGGAGCTGGTGATGCCCGCCAACGTCAGCGCGGAGCGAAAACGGATCATCCACGCCTACGGCGCCAAAGTGACCTACAGCGACCCGCTCGAAGGCTCAGACGGCGCGATCCGCCTCTGTCGCAAGGTCTTGGAGGAGAACCCCGCCAAATATTTTAAACCGGATCAGTACTTCAATCCGATGAATTCACAGGCCCACTACGATACTACCGGGCCGGAAATTTATCGCCAGACGGACGGGCGGATCACACATTTCATCGCTGGCATCGGCACCGGCGGGACGATTATGGGGACGGGCCACTATCTAAAAGAAAAAAACCCGAAGATCCGCGTCATCGCCGTCGAGCCCGACGATGCCCTGCACGGCCTGGAAGGACTCAAGCACATGGCGACCTCGATCGTTCCCGGAATTTATCACGAAGAAGAGCTGGACGAAAAATATCCCGCCTCCACCGAAGACGCTTACGCCATGGTCTATCGCCTCAGCCAGGAAGAGGGCGTCCTCGTAGGGCAATCTTCCGGCGCCGCCATGCACGCAACAATGCAAATCGCCCGCAAACTCAGGTCCGGGGTTCTAGTGACGATCTTTCCGGACTTCGGCGACAAATATTTAACGACGAACTTGTGGGTGGGTTGGCGCGATCGAATGGCGGTCGGAAATCTCAAGTTTTCAATCTGAGGCCGAGAAAATGAAAGGCCAAAGAGAGAAGGTTTGCGAGCGCGTTTATCTGACCTTCCCAAAAGATCTGGTCAAAGAGCCGATCGTCTGCTGGCTGGCAAAAAAATTCGACATTACTTTCAACATCCGCGGATCGACCGTGACGGCGGAGATGGGTCTCGTGGCTCTGGAGATCGACGGCGAGCGCGCCGAAGTGGACAAGTCGATCAAGTGGCTCAAGGACAAAGGCGTCATCGTCGAGCCGATCGAAAAGAACGTGATAGAATAGCGGCCGGCCAATAAACCTCGCCTAACTTCGTTTCTTGCCCGCCCGGGGGTTTCTCGAAGGGCCGATGCGTTGGACGAGGAGCCTCAAGCGTACTTCAGAAGCTTTATTTAGAATTTTCGTGCCGCGTAACACCGAACGTATCGCATCGGCTCGGAGAGGAACTCGCGGGCGGGTGGTTGGCAGTAGGTCTTTATGGCCCTCCGGCTACTGGGTTTGGGCGGAGATGGAGAGGATAAGAATCCCGCCTTCGTGCGCCGGTCCGCCCAGGAGAAAATTGCCGCGGTTGGGGAATCTTACGGTCGTATCGACGATCGGCTTTTCTTTTTCCAGCAGTCGCACCTTGAGCGACACCCGGTTGTTGCGAAATTCCTGCGGCGCGACGATCAGCGTACGCCCGCCGGCAATCTCGAAAACGGTGTTGGCCTCCCAGGACGCCTTTTGCGATTCTTCCCGGATCAGGCGGTAGCAGCGGTATTTGATCACCTCGAGCTGCTGCTTCATCTTGGTGAGCTGACCGTCCAGGCAATCCGCCTGGTTCGTGGCCAGTATGGTGCCGATCTTCAGCTGAACTTCCTGCGGGTTTTTCTCGGCCTCGGCGGCGCCGAGAGGCGCGGCCGCAAGAAACGCCCAGAGGCTAGAAAGCAGTGTCGCCTGAAGCAGATTCCGTGGGAGTTTCATCTTCGCTTTCCTGATTCTCGAACAACCAGATAACCGTCGTCTTGGTCTTGGCCTCGCGCAAGAGCGCCACGTTGAATCCGTGGCCGTCGATGGATTCGACGGACGCCATGTTGGTTTGACCGTTCCCGCGCCAACCGGGAAAGAATTGATCCAGCGATAAAACCGCCACGAGAACCACGACCGTCGCCGAGACCGCCCACTTGAGCCGCGGCGTAAAAAATACAGCGCGGACCCAATCCATGGCCCGCGTAGACCATGATACGTCAGCGGCAATGCGTTGGCTGACGCCGGCCCAAAAAGTCTTGAAGTCGATTTGGGACGCATTCGTCTCCAGGAGCCGCTTCAGTGAGAAATCCAATCTCTCGAGCCGCCCCTTCTCGTCCGAGCACGAGGCGCACCCCTGCACGTGGAGCTGGATCTCTGCGGCCTGGGCCGCATCCAGCTCGCCGTCGAGCCATGCGCCCAGCGATTTCTTGATGGCTTCGCAGTCTCTCATTATAAATCCGTGCCCAATTTCTCTTGCAGCTTTTTGCGCGCGTAATGCAGGCGGCTCATGATCGTGCCCTCGGAGCATTCCATGATGCGTCCGATCTCCTTATAAGACAGCCCCTCGACGGCCCTCATTACAATGACGGCTTTGTGATCGGGAGTCAATTCGTTGATCGCGTGAAGAAGCTTTTCTCCGAGCCGCCGGTCGTTGATCTCGCGAAACGGATCACCGCTTGAAGTTTCCGCATCGACGACCACCTCGTCCATATTTTCCTTGAGATCCATCAGGCTGCGCTTCTGCCGCCGCTGGAAGTCGATGGCGAGGTTGACGGCGATCCGATAGACCCAGGTGTAGAAATTCGACCCTCCTTTGAAGCGTCTGATGTTTTTAAAAGCGCGATAAAAAGTCTCCTGGGCCACCTCCATGGCATCGTCCCGGTGATGCACCATCCCCAGGATGACCATGAACACGCGGCGATAATATTTGGCTGCGAGCTCCTCGTAAGCGGCGACTTCCCCTTTCTGGCATTTGCGGATGAGCTCCCACTCGGTGGTCTCCACACCCAGCCTTATCTCTTTGGACGTTGCAGACTGCGTTTTATTCAAGTGAGTCCGAAGCTCCCCGTCACGTAAAAAAGGTTGAAATTTTTTCTAATTACCATAATATCAGGCTAAGTCCACCGTAGAAGCGCTTCTCCCCGAGCATGCGGCTCGCGCGCTAAGGACAACATGCTGGTTCAGTGTCCCAGTTGCCATACGACCTATCGCGTCTCTGAGAATCTCGTCACCAAGTCCAAACCCACGTTCCGCTGCTCCCGCTGTAAAAACGTTTTCGTCCTTGGCTCGAAAGCCGGAAGCGGCGAGCCGGCGGCGCCGCGTCTCCAAGAAGAGTCCCGGGAACTGAGCTTCGCTTTTCCTCCGCTCGAACAGTCTCATGAGGCCGCCGCAGAGAGTCCCGACCCTCCGGCAGCAGCCAATGGGCCGACGGCGGCGCCCATAAAATCAGCGCCCGCCGTAACGATTCAACAGCGGGAGCCGGAGTGGTCCCTCGCCCCGGAGCCCGCCGTCGAGGAAACTTTCACGCTGAAGGACGAAAAGTCGTTCGCCGAAATCCACCACCCGATCGTAGAGTCTTTCGACTTCGCGAGCGAGCGTCCTGCCGTCACAAAGCACGAAGAAGCTTCGCGTGAAGGAAGCGCCGAATCTTCTCCGAGCCGCCCTCTTTCCCTAACGCCTTATCTCCTTTTGTGCTGCGGCTTGCTGCTGCTGTTTTCCGCCCTGACGCTTCTGTACAAAGCGCGCCCGGAGCCCATCGAAAGCTCATTGAGGGCCGTTCCGTGGATCGGCGGTTCGGTTCTCAAGAATGACTACCTGCGTCAAGGAATCGTGCTTCAGGCCGGCCGCCCGAGATTTCAGAGGATCCTGGGAAACCGGGAAGTCTTTATGCTGTCGGGGGTCGCTCTGAACCGCAATCGCGTGAAGGTGCGCGAAGTCAAAATCGAGGCCTATGTTTTCGGCAGCGATGGAAAGACCATCGAGCGCCAGACCATTACCGTTGGAAACGCGATCTCCTCAAAGATCGTGCGGGATTTGACGACTCAAGAAATCGCCACGCTTCAGCGGCAAAGCCCCATCAGGCGTTTTGAGATTCTTCCGGACGAGTCCGCGCCTTTTTCCATCGTATTCTTGAAATCCAGCGCACAGATCAAGAGCTTCGGGTATCGGGTCCTCTCAGCCGACGAATCCCAATGACCGCTAGGGCTCCTTTTTGTCGTTTCCTTTCTGCGACCTGTCCTTTGGCGTCACGTCGATCTCGTCCGGTTCTCTGATCGTGCGGCGAAAGTTGCGTATTCCCTTGGCCAGGCCTTCGCCGAGATCGGGAAGCTTGCGGCTGAAAAGAACCAGGACGACGAGCAAGATCAGCAGCAGCTCCCAAATTCCCAGGCCGAACATAACGTCCCCGAATGGAGTCATTCTATTTCACGGCCCTTCCCATTTCAACATCAATTGAACCCTCTTGGATCGCCGTCCGCCTCGCTGGAAAAACGCCCCTGATAATGCTATCGCTCTAAGCCTCTCACGATCCTGGTTTGCCAAGGAGAGCACGATGGGCTTGACGCAAGAGGTGGTGAGCTTTGTCCACAAAACGCGTTTCCGGGACATCCCGAGGGAGGTCGTGCGCCTGGCCCAGGGCTTGGTCCTCGACGGCCTGGGCGTAACTCTGGCCGGCTCGACGGAAAAAGGCTCGCGCATTCTACAGGCCTATGTCCGCCAGCTCGGCGGCAAGAACGAGGCAACGGTTATCGGGACGCGCTTCATGGCCCCTGCGCCCAAGGCCGCGCTGGTAAACGGCGCTTCCGGCCATGCGATGGATTATGACGACACGCAGCTATCGACTTCGAAGGAAGCGGTCTACGGCCTGCTGACTCATCCCACCGTCCCCGTCCTCTCGGCGGTTTTGGCGATCGGAGAGAAGGAACGGATTTGCGGCGAGGATTTTCTTTTGGCCTACATCCTGGGAGTGGAAGTCGAATGCCGCATCGCCGATGCCATCGATCCGCGCCACTACCAGGCGGGATTTCACTCGACGGCGACCATCGGCGGCCTGGGCGCGGCGATGGCCGCCGGAAAAATTTTAGGCCTTAGGGAAGAGGCGCTCGCGCGCGCCCTCGGCCTCGCCGCCAGCATGGCCTCGGGTCTCCGAGAAAATTTCGGCACGATGACCAAGCCGCTCCACGCGGGACGGGCGGCGGAAAACGGCGTGACCGCGGCGCAACTGGCCGCGCGCGGTTTTACTGCGGCGACAAACATCATCGAAGCCAGGCGCGGCCTCTTCAACGCCACGGCGGGCGGCGGCGACGAAACCAAAATCGTCGGCCGTCTCGGGCGGCCCTACTTCATGCAAGAGCCCGGCATCTCCGTGAAGCCCTACCCTTCCGGCTCCCTGTCCCACCCCGCGCAGGACGTGATTCTGGACCTGGTCAAGCGGCACGACCTGCGCGCGGAACAGATCGACGCCGTCGAAGTCGGCACCAACTCGAACGTCCCGAACGCGCTTATCTACCCTATGCCGAAGACCGCGCTGGAGGGAAAATTCAGCATTCCGTTCTGCATGGCCGTGGCCGTGCTGGAGCGCAAGGCCGGCATCGCCCAGTTTACCGACCGCAAGGTGCACGCCCCGAAAACGGTGGAGTTTATGAAGCGCGTCACTCTCTACGTCGATCCCGAGCTCGAAGCCTTGGGATACGATCAGGTGCGCTCGCGCGTCCGCGTCAAGCTCAAAGACGGCAGGACCATCGAGGGCCGGGCCGACGTGGCCAAAGGCCATCCGCTGAAGCCGATGAGCTGGGGTGACCTCGGCGATAAGTTTCGTGACTGCGCGCGGCTCGCGCTGCCGTCGAAGCAGACCGAAGAGGCGATCGATCTCGTCGCCGGCCTGGATCGGATGAAAAGCATTCTGCCCTTGATTCGGGTGCTGAGCGGCGGAAAATCTTATCCGGTTAACAAAAAGAACAAAAAGAATAAAGCAAACAGGCGCGCAAATAAGAAATGGAGCGGTATTCGGAAAAGATCGCTGCCTTCGTCCGTGCGCTGAAGCTCGAGCAGGTCCCCGCCGAAGTGGTCGACAAGGCGAAGCTCGTCTTTCTCGACGCTGTGGGAATCGCGCTCGCCTCCTCGACGATGGACTTTGGCGTCGCAGTGCTCGATACGGCCCGCGCCCTCGGCGGCAGCCGCGAGAGCCGGCTCATCGGAACGTCCGACAAAACCGCCGCGGCGAATGCGGTCATCGCCAACGGAACCTTGGCCCACGGTCTCGACTACGACGACACCTTAGAGGGAGCGATCGTCCACACGGGCTGCTGCGGTCCGATAACGGCGCTGGCCGTCGGCGAAGCGCTCGGCGCGAGTGGAAAGAACGTATTAGAAGCGGCGGTGGCGGGCATCGAGGTGATGTCGAAGATCGGCCTCGTCGCGCCGGGAAAGTTTCACGCGCGCGGATTTCACCCGACGGCGCTCTGCGCCACTTTCAGCGCGGCAACCGCCGCCGGAAAACTCTACGGCCTGGAAACGCCTCAATGGCTGGACGCGTTCGGCATCTGCGGCAGCCAGAGCTCCGGCATCATCGAATATCTCGCCGACGGCACGTGGACCAAGCGGCTTCATCCCGGTTGGTCGTCCCATGCGGGGATCGTCGCCGTCATGCTGGCCGAGCGCGGCTTTCGCGGCCCGGCGGCGGTGTTCGAAGGAACGCACGGTTTTTTTCACACCTTCGCCGGCGATCAGGGCGTCAATCTCGAACGGCTCGACGAGCTGGGCAAAACTTGGGAGATTCCCAAGCTCGCGTTCAAAACTTATCCGTGCGGCTCGATCTCCCACCCTTATATGGACTGCGCGCTGCGGCTGAAACAGAAATACGCGATTCATCCCGAGAAAATCGCCGAGGTCGTCTGCCGCACCGCCGAGGGGCCGGTGCACCGTCTCTGGGAGCCGCTCAAGGAAAAACAGCGGCCGGTCAGCGGCTACGGCGCCAAGTTCGCCCTGCCCTACAGCATCGC
>DASXUF010000021.1 GCA_036504975.1 Candidatus Binatia bacterium
TTAGCCGCCGCAAGACAATGCTGCCCCGAGATCACACGGGACATCGAGAAAGCGATCTCGCGCGGGCGAACGGATCACGAGAACGCGCCCTGATTATTTCTCCCAGAGCCGCTCGAGAATCTCTTTTTGCTTGTCGCTGAGTTTTCGGCCCTGCCCGACCTGTTTGACCAGGCTCATGATAAAGCCCCGCTCCCAGTCGGTGAATTTGGCGTCGCTCGCCTCCTCGCCCAGGCACGCGACGAGATACTCCTCGCGCGATTTATTCTGTTGGGGTCTCTCGGGTTCTCTCAGAATCCCTCTGACCATTCGTAACGCCATGATGCGCCGCTCCTCGAAGAAAGTTTTTTTACAATTAAACTGGGGTCGCTTCGAGGTCAAGAAAAAAATAGCCCGGCGCGAGGCTCTACTCAGTTAGGGCGCAGAAGATTTTTCTCCTGCAGCGCCTTGACGACGGACTGGACGTAGTCCTTGATCGCGGCGCCGACATTTTCCGGCTGAACGACCCTGGCAGTGCCGGTCCAAACGACTTCGTTTTTGCCCACGTCGTACAGCGTCACCTCCGAGGTGACGACGTCATAGCGCCGGATGCCGGGCGCGCCGTAGAAGCCGTACCATGTGGCGCCTATGTGAGGACCGAAAACGCCGAAGAAGGGGGAAGGATAATAGGCGGGGTAATACTCCGTTCTCTGCTCCAGGCTTACCGAACGAACGAGCAGCGCGGCGTCGGCGCCCGCAGCCTTGGCGGCCTGCTTGAGTTTCGCTTCGTCGACGCGCTGATCTTCCGGCATATGCCGATAGCTCGGCAAGGCGTCCACGCCGGATGCCTTGAGCCGGGCGACGAACTCGTCTTCCAAATTGCGCCGGATAGCGGTTTCCTCGCTGCTCGCGGCCACCATGATTCTTTTGAACGACGGCGAAGTATAAACGGGATTGGACCATTGACTGACCAGCAAGTCAGTCGAGCATCCGACAAGAGCTAGTGCCAAGACGAGAAAGGGAATGGCGGCGGCGCGCGGAAACGTGCGGTTCATAAAATTCCACTCACATCTTCGCTTCCGCATCTTTCCCCTGAGCCTTCGGCGCCTCGATCGCGTACTGCAACTGATAGAGCCGGAAGTAAATCCCGCGCTTCTGCATCAGCTCGGCGTGCGTGCCGACTTCGCGGATCTCGCCGTGATGGAAGACGATGATCCGGTCGGCGTTCCGGATCGTGGAGAGGCGGTGGGCGATCACGAGGCAGG
Source organism: Candidatus Binatia bacterium (assembly GCA_036504975.1). NCBI lineage: Bacteria > Candidatus Binatota > Binatia (SeqCode) > Binatia bacterium. The sequence continues at coordinate 1,242 of DASXUF010000021.1, forward strand.
TCCGGTCTTTCATGACTTTTTCCAGCGCGTCCTGGATCAAAAGCTCGGTCTCCGTGTCCACGCTCGACGTGGCTTCGTCCAGAACCAAAATCTCCGGCTGGAACACCAGCACGCGCGCGAGCGAGAGCAATTGGCGCTGGCCGGTGGAGAAATTGCTGCCGCGCTCGCGCACTTTGGCGTCGAGGCCGCCGGAGAGACGATGGATGAAGCGGTCCACGTTCGCGTACTTGACCGCCTGGTCGACGCGCTCGGCGGGAACGCCGTCTTCGCCGAGGCAGAGATTGGCCCGGATATCGCCGGAGAAGAGAAACACGTCTTGCAGCACGACGCCGATGTGGCGTCTCAGCGCCATGAGGTCCCAATCGCGCACGTCCACGCCGCCGACTTTGACCGCGCCGCGCTGGATGTCGTAGAAGCGGCTGAGCAATTTGATCGTCGTGGTTTTCCCCGAGCCGGTGGCTCCGACCACCGCCACTCTCTCTCCCGGCTCGATCAGGAACGAGACGCCCTTCAGCACCGGATCGCTCTCCTTGTACCCGAACCAGACGTCCTCGAAGCTCACCTCGCCCCTGAACGGTTTGGGGACGACCGGCTTGGCCGGGCTCGAAATCGCGACCGGCGTGTCGAGCAAGTGAAAAATCCGCTCGGCCGAAGACATCGCCGACTGCATGACGGTGTACTTCTGGCTGAAGTCGCGCAGCGGCACAAAGAATCTATTGATGTATTCCTTGAAAGCGACGATGGTGCCGATGCCGATCGCGCCGTTGAGCGCTTCGCCGCCGCCGTACCAGAGGAGGAGCCCCACGCTGATCGAGCCCGCCCCCTCGACCATGGAATGGAGCCCCGCCTCGTAAAGATTGGACATCTGGTTGGCGTCGCGATGCGCGGCGTTGAGCGCGTCGAATTCGCGGTAGCTTTTTTCCTCGCGGACGAAAAGCTGGATCACCGCCATGCCCGAGATCGCCTCGCCCAGGTAGGCGTTGATGCGCGCGATGCGCTCGCGGATCAGGCGGTAGGCCTGGCGCGCCTTGCGGCGGAAAAAATCGATGGCCGCCAGCATCGGCGGAATCAGCGCGAGCGAGACCAGCGCCAGCTTGGCGTCGAGAAAGAACATGATCGCGACGATCCAGCCGAGCATGACGAAGTCCGAGATCAAGGTCATCGCGCCGGCCGCGAACATTTCCTGGAGCACGTCCACGTCGGTGGTCATGCGCGTCACCAGACGGCCCACCGGATTGCGATCGAAATAGCTCATCGGGAGTTTCTGCACGTGAGAGAAGATCGCGACGCGCATGTCGGCGAGCGCCCGCTGCGCCACCCGCATGGTCATGGTGTAGTGAAGGTAAGCGATCATCGCTTCGCCGACGACGGCGCCGAGGAACAGCAGCGCGATTCCCTGAAGGCCCCAGAGATCGCCCCCGCCGATGTAGCGGTCGATCGCCACCTTCATCAGATAAGGCTGCGCCAGACCGAAGAGCTGCAAGAGCGGCAGCAAAAGCATCGCCAGCCAGAAGAGGCGCTTGTACGGAGCGACAAAGCGCCACAGCCGCCGGAGCAGCCGGACATCGTACGCCTTGCCGAAAATTTCTTCATGATGAGAAACGGCCAAAGTCGAGGCATACGGCTGAGGTCGTTGGCCTCCGTTCGATGGGTTGCCGGGTGTTTGCGTTTCAGCCATGTTAAACAAATGTTGAATTTTTAATTTTGAGTTTTGAATTTCGGAATCGAATTTCAATTAAAAATTCAAAATTCTTCATTCAAGATTCTCTTTTTAGATTTGCTCCAGCTCTTCAAAGAGCTGCTGTTGGCGATGGAGGTCGGCGTAGAGGCCGCCCTTTTGAATCAGCTCCTGATGCGTGCCGCGCTCGATGATCCGGCCCTCGTCGAGCACCAGAATCTCGTCCGCTTCTTTGACCGCGGAGATCCGGTGCGAGATGATGACGCAGCTCTTCTCCTTGAAGACCGACTTGAGCCGCTTGAGAATCGCGTCCTCGGTCTCGGCATCCACGCTCGAGAGACAATCGTCGAGAATGAGAAACGGCGCGCCCTGGAGCAGCGCGCGCGCCAACGTGGCGCGCTGCTTTTGCCCTCCCGAAAGCATGATGCCGCGCTCCCCCACGACCGTCGCCGACCCTTCGGGAAAAATCGCCACGTCGCGGTCGAGACGCGTCAGCCGGATGGCGGTGTCGATCTCTTCGTCGGAGACGTCGTCACGGCCGAATCCCAGGTTGCGATGGAGCGAAGCGGAAAAGAGAAACGGGTCCTGCGGCACGTAGGCCATCGCCCGGCGCAGCTCGCCGAGAGAGATGGAACGGATGTCCCTCCCGTCGAAGCGTATTTCTCCCGCAGAAACGTCGTAGAAGCGCGGGATCAACTGCGCCAGAGTGCTTTTCCCGGCGCCGGTCCGGCCGACGATCGCGACCGTGCGGCCGCGCGGCACGGCAAAGTCGATCTCTTTCAACGCCGCCTCCTCCAAAGTCCCATTGCCCTTGGCGTCGTAGGAAAATGAAACATTGCGGAACTCGACGCCGGTTTTAGAATCCGACGGCGGCGCCGGCCGGTCGGGAGTGACGATCTCCGGCTGGATCTTGAAAATTTCCTCCAGCCGCTCCAAAGCGGCCCGCCCCCTCTCCACGAGCGAGAGCATCCAGCCGAGGGCCGCCATCGGCCAGGCCAGCACGTGGAGATAAGCGATGAACGCGACGATGTCCGCGATCAGCATCTCGCCGCGGATGACGCGAAATCCGCCGTAGCCGAGCACCAAGAGGACGGTGAGGCCGCCGACCGCCTGCATGAACGGCCCGATCACGCCCCGCAGCTTGGCCAGCTCCATACTTTTTTCCTGGAAGTCTTTATTGAGCTCGATGAACTGGCGAATCTGATGCTCCTCCTGCGTGTACGCCTTCACCACGTGCATGCCGCTCAAATTCTCCTGAACGTGGCTGCTCAGCTCGGACATCTGTTGCTGCACCTTGAGCGAAGCCTTCATGATCTTGCCGCGAAAACGGCGCACCATCCACACGAGCAGCGGCCCCGGCAGCAGGGCCACGAGCGTCATGCGCACGTCCATCGACAGCATGAGGACGATCGCGTAGACAAAATAGACCGGCGCGTTGAAAAAATTGAGAATGCCCGGACCCAGCAGCGAGCGCACCGCGGAGATGTCGTTGATCACCCGCGACATGAGATCGCCGGTACGCTGCGAGTGATAGAACTTGATCGGGAGCTTCTGCAGGTGGGCGAAGAGGTCGTTGCGCAGATCGTATTCGATGTCGCGTCCGGCGTTGAAGATGAACGCACGCGAAAACGTGCGGATGATCCCCTGCGCCACGCCCGCCGCCGTGATGAGCAGCGCGTAGTAGCGCACGTCCGCCAGCGAGCCGCCGTGCTCGATGATCCTCACGCCCTCGCGGATCCACCATGGGATCCACATCACCAAGGTCACGGTGCCCAGGAGACAGAGCGATCCGAGAACGTACCGCCGCCAGTAGCGCAGCAGGTAGCCCCGGAGCCGTCCCATTCCGCCCATAGGAGAAATTTATACGCTACGTGCTAATCGTTCGCAAGGAAAGCGACGAGAAAACGCCGCGCGCCGCTTGATTTGATCTAATTTGCTGATGTAGCTTGCGGGGGTGAAGACCGATAAGCACGAGCGCGTTCAGCGCGCGCTCATCTCCTGGTACGGCCGGACGCGGCGCGAGCTGCCGTGGCGCCAGACGCGCGATCCGTACGCGATATGGATCGCCGAGACGATGCTGCAGCAGACGCAGGTCAAAACCGTTCTCCCCTATTATCGCCGCTTCCTTAAAGCCTTTCCGTGTGTCGGCGCGCTCGACCGCGCGCGGCGCGACGCCGTGCTCGCTCATTGGTCCGGCCTGGGTTATTATCGCCGCGCCATTAACCTGAAACGTGCGGCGGCGACGATCGTCAATGTCCACGGCGGCAAACTTCCGCGCGACTTCCACGCGCTCCGCGCCCTGCCCGGCATCGGCGATTACACCGCGGGCGCTTTGATGAGCATCGCCTTCGACGAGCCCTATCCGGCGCTCGACGGCAACGCCCGGCGCGTGCTCGCGCGGCTGTTCGATATTGATACGGAGAAATCCGTGCGACAAGCAGCGGCGCGGTTGGCGCGGATTTCCCGGCCGGGAGACTTGAACCAGGCGCTGATGGATCTCGGCGCGACGGTTTGTCTTCCGAGGGAACCGCGCTGCCCGCGATGCCCCGTCGCTTCGCGTTGCTCGACGCTGAGACGCGGCACCATTCACAAACGCGCCGCACCGAAGCTGGCGACGCGAAAAATCGACTGGCCCTTAGCTCTCATCGAAAAGAATGGTAAGATCCTCCTGCGCCGCCGCCCGTCCGGCGGGATCTTGCCGGGGCTCTGGGAAATTCCCGGCGGGGAGAGAAAAAATAAGGAGACTCTGCAAGCCGCCTTGCGCCGCAACCTCGACGGCCTCGGCCGGCGCGTAAAATTACAATCCGCCATGGGCGTGATTCGCCACAGCATAACCAACCGCAGGATTCGCGCGCCCGTCTTTCGCTGCGCTTGCGCGGGAGGCGCCGCGTTTCCCGCGCGAAACTGGCGCTGGTTTCGGCTTTCTTCGCTCCACCGCCATCCGCTCTCTTCGCTGAGCCTCAAAGCGGCGAAACTCCTCGCGCCATCGTGAAGGGGCTTTTCCTCAAGAGCTTTCTTATCTCCGTCGTCCTGGGCTTCTTCGCCTACGAGTACGTGACGCTCCCCGAGGTCGCGCCGCTGAAGAAAAGAAATCCCCGGACTACGGCGCTGATCGAGCTGCGCGATGAAGAATACTTGAGCCGCGGCCGGCGCCCTGTAAGACAGCAGATCTGGGTCTCGTACGACACGGTCTCCGAGCATCTCAAGAAGGCCATCGTTATCAGCGAGGACGCGTCGTTTTTCAGCCACAAAGGAGTCGACTTCTACGAGCTGAAAGAAGCTTTCTGGAAGGACTGGGAGTCGGGCCAGTTGAAGCGCGGCGGCAGCACGATCACGATGCAGCTCGCGCGGAATCTCTATTTGAGCCCGTCCAAAAACCCGGTGCGAAAGCTGCGCGAAGTCGCGATCGCCTTCCAGCTCGAACGCGCGCTGTCGAAAAAAAGAATCTTCGAGCTTTACCTCAACGTCGTGGAATGGGGCCACGGAATTTACGGCGCCGAGGCGGCGGCGCGCCATTATCTCGGGAAATCGGCGGCGGAGTTGAATCCGGCGGACGCCGCGACGCTCGCCGGCCTGCTTCCGAGCCCGCGCAGCCCGGGCGAAAAGGGCTTGCTCTTCAGGAGAAATCTCATCCTGTCCCGCATGGCCAGGATCGGCTACATCAGCGCCGCCGAGGCGGAGCGCGAAAGCCGCCGGCCGCTCTTTTATAGGGGAGAAGAGCCGCCGGATGCGGGCGAGGAACTTTTCCCGGCGCGAGAGAGTTCATACTGAAGGCGACCGGCTGGAGCGCAAGCCCCAATAGAACTGAATGGAAGCCAAGAAGAATCTAGAACCGATTCTGATCGTCGAGGACGACCGCAAGACGGCGTCTCTTGTCGCCCTCTATCTCGAACGGGAAGGATTCAAGACGGTCTCCGCCCACGACGGCAAGCAGGCGCTGAGCCTGGCGCGGCAGCACAATCCTATTTTTGTGATTCTCGACCTGATGCTGCCCGGCGTGGACGGGTGGGAGATCTGCCGCGAGCTCAGACGCTCCTCCGAGGTCCCGATCCTGTTTCTTACGGCGCGGCATGAGGAAATGGACCGCGTCCTGGGCTTGTCACTCGGCGCGGACGATTACGTCGTTAAGCCTTTCAGCCCGCGCGAGCTGGTTGCAAGAGTAAAGGCGATCCTCAGACGCGCGCGACCCGCGACAACCAAGGAACAACCACGATTATCCCACGGCGGGCTCACGGTGGATCATGAAAAGCACAGGGTCACTCTGAGCGGCCGCGTCCTTTCGTTGACGCTGTTCGAGCACACCCTCCTCGAGACTCTCATGGCTCAGCCGGGCCGGGTTTTCACCCGGGAGGAGTTGCTCCACCGTCTCTACCCGAACGGCGAAGCGGTGATCGACCGCGTGATCGACGTCCATATCGGAAAGCTCAGGCAGAAGATCGAAGCCGATCCGGCAAAACCCAAATACATCATGACGGTGAGGGGCCTCGGGTATCGGTTTTCCGAGGGCTAGAAAATGAAAAGCCGGCTGCTATGGAAGCTCGTCGCGGTCAACCTGCCGGTCATCGGCATCGTGATCTTCGTGATGTGGCTCGCCATCAACTATCTCGCGGCCGATTATTTCGTCGTCCTGATGAACAAGTACAACATCTCGCCGACGGACATTCACCAGATGTTTCTCGGCGCCGTGCATCGATATCTTCTCTGGGCCAGCATCGCCGCCGTGGCGCTCGCCGTCGCCTCCGGTCTTCTACTGACGAGAAAAGTCCTCGGGCCTCTTTCGCAGATGACGGAGGTCAGCGGAAGAATCGCCGCCGGCGATTATACGGCACGGGTCGGCGCGACTTCCAAGGACGAAGTCGGCCAGTTGGCGACGGCGTTCAATCGGATGGCCGACAGCCTGCAGAGAATCGAGCAGTTGAGGAAGACGATGGTCATCGACGTCGCCCACGAGCTGCGCACTCCGCTGACCAATATTCGCGGCTACATAGAGGCGTTGAGAGACGGGGTCGTAGCGCCGTCGAAGCCGACCTTCGAGTCATTGCATGAAGAGATTCTGCGTTTGGCCAAGCTGGTCGAAGACCTGCTGCAGTTGGCGCGGGCCGAAGCCGCCAAGGGGATCCTCATGCCGCGAAGCGCCGATCTCTACGACGTGTTGTCGAAAGCGCTCGAGCTGTACCGTCAGGGATTTGCCGCGAAGGAGATCACTGTTGAGGTCGAACTCTCCCAGGCTGGCGGACAAATCGTCGCCGATCCGGAAAAATTGTCGCAGGTCTTCAGAAATCTCCTCGACAACGCCTGCCAATACACGCCGCCCGGCGGTCGCGTCGCAGTTTCGGCCGAGCGGCAGCCGGACAGCGTGAAGATCGTCTTTGCCAATTCAGGCGATGGAATCGCGAAGGAGGACCTGCCTCTTATTTTCGAGCGCTTTTATCGGGGCGAAAAGTCGCGCTCGCGCGACCATGGCGGCGCGGGCATCGGGCTTGCCATCGTCAAGGAGATCGTCGCCGCCCACGGCGGCGAAGTAGGCGCTGAAAGCGCTCCCGCGGAAACGCGCGTCTGGTTTACTCTGCCGGTCTAGCTATCTTTACCGAAGCTTTACAATTCCTTTATTCCTCCTTTACGATTCTTGTTTAGATTTGGCATCATTTTAGTCGAAAGGAGCATCTAACTATGAAGGAGCGATGGTGGAACATCGGCAGTCTGATTCTTGTCGTCGGGCTCACCTCTCTTGTCTTCGCCCAGGAACAGAAGGGGATGGGAATGGGCGGGACGATGGAGATGAAGGGCAAGATGGGCGAGATGCAGAAGAGCATGAGCGGCATGATGAAGGATCAGGCGATGACGAAGGCGGACGATCCAAAGAGCATGGGCAAGATGATCGGCCGGATGTCCGGCATGATGGGCGACATGGGACATATGATGGACAGCGGCAAGACGACTCCGGAGGAAATGGAAAACATGTCGAAGATGATGGAAGAGATGTCGGGCATGATGAAGCAGATGTCGGGGCGAATGAAGCAGGGAATGAAAAAGCCGGACATGATGAAAAAAGACGAAGGGATGATGAAATGACGGTCGTGAACAACCGCCATCTCGCGCTCGAAGGATTTGTCCTCCTTCTCATTTTAGCCGCGTTCGCGGAATGGTTCATCGTGCCGGTGCGGGCGCAAGCGCTCAAGCTAGACCAACCCGCGCCGGACATCGCCGCCGGATCCAGGATGACGTGGATCAACAGCGCGCCGCTGACCATGGCCGGCCTCAAGGGGCGGGTCGTGCTGGTCGAATTTTGGACTTACGGCTGAATCAACTGCCAAAACGTCGTCCCGCAGTTGCGGGCCTGGCACGAAAAATACGCGAAAGAAGGCCTGACCATCGTCGGCGTCCACACGCCCGAGTTCTTCTGGGAAAAAGCGCAAAGCAAGCTCGAGGCGGCGGTTAAAAAACTGGCCATCCGCTACCCGGTCGTGCTGGACAACGACTATGAGACCTGGAATCGCTACGGCATCCGCGCCTGGCCGACGATGGTGTTGGTGGATAAGAGAGGCAACATCCGTTATCAGCGCATCGGCGAAGGCGGCTACGAGGAGAGCGAAGCGGCCATCCGGAGTCTCCTGAAGGAATTCACGACGCTCGCCGATCCCAAACAGATGCCCGGAGTGCGGAGCAGCGTTCTCGACTGGCCTTATCTGGAGGGCCTCAGGATCGACGAGGCGGCTCATCCGCTGATGATCCTCGGCGCCGGACTCTACGGCGAAGTCCTGCCGAACCAAAACGGCGCGCCGATCCGGCTTGTGGTGCCCTGGAAGTACGGTTTCAAGAGCATCAAATCGATCGTGAGAATCCGCTTCGTCGAGCAACAGCCGGTCAATACCTGGATGAAATCAGCGCCGCACGCGTACGGCTTCTACTCCAACGTCAATCCGCAGGTCGATCATCCGCGCTGGAGCCAGGCGCGCGAACGCCGTATCGGCGAGTTCTTCAAGCGCGAGACCCTGATGTTCAACGGCTACGTCGACCAGGTCGCCCAGCTCTACGCCGGCATGGACCTCAAAAAATTCTTTTAATTTTGAGTTTTGCATGATGAATTGATGAATTTTAAATTTAAGATTGTGAAGGTGTTTGCCTTCGGCGCCTGTTTCATTCCCCTGGGACTTCTCGGTTGGGACGGATATCACGGGAATCTGGGCGCCAATCCGATCGAGGTCGTCACCCGCTCGACCGGCACCTGGACCTTGGTCTTTCTGTTGATCACGCTTGCCATCACGCCGCTGAGAAAACTTACGGGGTGGAACGAGTTGATCAAATTTCGCCGCATGCTCGGCCTCTGCGCTTTTTTCTACGCCTGCCTCCACTTCACGACTTATGCCTGGCTCGACCAGTTCTTCGACGTCGCCGCGATCGTCAAAGACGTGGCGAAGCAGCCTTTTATCACCGTCGGCTTCGCAAGCTTCGTCTTGCTGATCCCGCTCGCCGTCACTTCGACCGGCGCCATGGTGCGCCGGCTCGGCAAACGCTGGCAGCAACTGCACCGGCTGATTTATCTGATCGCCATCGGCGGCGTGATACACTACGGGTGGCTGGTCAAAGCCGACGATCGCTTGCCTCTGATCTACGGCGCGATCCTGGCGGCGCTGTTATGTTACCGGTTATTCCGGGCGTGGGGCACGCGGTTATGGCTAGGCATCAGATCGCAGGCTCCGGCCGCAATCGCCGGTGAGACGGAAGCGAGGCAGGCAACTGCACGATGAAATCCGCAAAAAATGATTCCTCAACCAGCCAAGAGGCCGATCGCTTGCAGACTGTCCTGCCGGCGCTGACCCTGGGGCTCTTGACCGCTGCTTTTATCATCGCCAAGACTGGACGCGACGCGCTTTTCTTTCAAGGCAGCGGCGGGCTGCTCCAGCTCCCGCTGGTGTATATCAACATCGCCGCCGCCTCCTTGCCGCTCGCGCTCGTCTTTGTCAAGGCGATGAAAATCTGGGGCGCGCGTCCCGCGCGCCTGGGCATTCATGTTGTAGCGGCGGCGGTCATGGCCGTCGCCGCGCCTTTCCTTCAGCCCGGCGATAATAAATTGTTGCTGGCCATGTTCATGTTCATCCCGGCGATCTTCGGCATCCTCTTCGCGAGCCTGTGGCTCTTGGCGTCGGATATTTTCGAAACGGCCGAAAAGCGCGAAGCGGCGCGCGCTTTCAGCAAGATCGGCGCCGGCACGCTCGCCGGCGGCATGGCGGGCGGTTTGATCGCCAAAGGACTCGCGCCTTATTTGGAACCGCAATGGCTGATCTTTTTGGCCGCGGTCCTGGTCCTCGGCGTGATCGCCCTCGTCGCGCACATCCACGGCCGGTTCCCGACTCATATCGTCGCCAAAAAAGCCGGCGATAAAAAAGCCCCTGGAATATTCACGCCGCTCGGCAACAAGTATTCCCTGACGCTATTGCTCATCTCGATGACGGGCGCTCTGGCCGGCCTGCTGATCGACTTTCAGTTTTACGCGGCGGCGGCGAGCGCCAACATGGGATCCAAGGGCAACGCGAGCTTCTTCGCCAACTTTTACATTCTGCTGAATTTCAGTTCCTTGCTGCTCCAGCTCTTCGCGACGCCCAAGATCCAGGATAAAGTCGGGCTGCGCGGCGAGCTGATGGTGCTGCCGATCGCGCTCATCGGCGGCGCGACTTTGGTCACCGCCGCCGCCACGGCCCTCAGCCGTTCGGTTTTGCGCGTTACGGAGGGCGGACTGCGCTCGTCGGTGCACCGTTCCATCTGGGAGCAGGCGTTCATTCCCGTCGAATCCGCCGAGCGTTCTTCGGTTAAAATCGCCGTCGACGGCATCGGCGCCAGGATCGCAGAAGCGATCGGCGCCGCCGCGATTCTTCTCTGGCTCAAGCAAGCGGCGCCCGATGGCGCGATCCCGATGCCGCTCAACACGGATTGGATCGCCTGGGTCGTCCTGGCAACCGTCGCCGCCTGGCTCGCGATCACGCAAAAGATGAGAGTGCAGATGAAAAGCGACCGTGCCGGGACCAAAGCGGTATCGCCTCCGGAGATCGACTGCGAGCGCTTTCCGGACCAGTGCCCGTGCACGACGGAATTGGGCAAGGGCATCGCTTGATGTATTCTACATTACTCCCCCAGATCACGGTCCCGGCGGTTGCCTTCGCTCGCGAGGGTGCAATAGTATGTGACTGATTTTCCGATCCGCAAGAGAATCGCCGTACGCTGTATGAGCGCCCTCACCTACCGCCACAACCGGATCACGCGCGCGACGCACTGGATCAACGCGCTGGCCCTGATGATCCTGTTTATGAGCGGGCTCATGATCTTCAATGCCTATCCCCATCTTCACTGGGGCAGCAAGGCGGAGCCGGAAGAAGCCTTTTTCTCTATTTACGCGATGAACCAAGACGGAAAGATCCGCGCCTACACGGAGCTGTATGGGTTTCGCGTCGAGACGACCGGCGTTCTGGGATTGCAATACACGGAGATGGGACCGATGCCGCGCGCTTTCCCGAGCTGGATCACGATTCCCGGCTTCTACTGGCTCGCCGGCGGCAGAAGGTGGCACTTCTTTTTCGCCTGGCTGTTTGTGCTGAACGGTCTCCTTTACTTCATCTACAACCGCGCCAACGGCCACGTGAGCAAGTTCATTTTAAAGCCGCGCGATCTCGGCAGGCTTCTTCCCATGACGCTCTACTATCTCCGGCTCAGGAAGACCTCGCCGCAGGAAGGCGAATACAACCCGCTGCAAAAGCTCGCTTACACGAGCGTCTTTTTCCTTTTGACGCCGCTCATCATCGTCTCGGGACTCGCCATGTCGCCGCAGTTGAACGTCGCGTTCAACTGGCTGCCGGCGATGTTCGGCGGCCGGCAGTCGGCGCGGAGCATCCATTTCCTGCTGACTTTTTTATTCGTTTTCTTCACGCTCGGGCACGTGCTCATGGTCGTCACGACCGGCGTCATAAACAACATGCGCAGCATGATAACCGGATGGTATAAGGAGAAATTACACGCTCTCGAGGCCGCAGTCGAAACTGTTGCTGCCGCGCCAGAGTCCGCGACCCTCACCCCTACCCTCTCCCTTGAGGGAGAGGGTGAGGGAGAAGGCCAAAAAGCGCAACAGGAAATACAACCAGTGAGGAAATCCGATTCTCAACCGAAGCGCGAAAAGGAAGGGGATGGCGATGAAAAAAAAGAGTCTTGAGTTTTCCCGCAGAAAAATCCTCTTCGGCTTGCTCAACGGCGCCGGCATCTTCTTTCTCTCCGGCTGCGAGAAGTTCTTCAACGGGATGCAGCAGAACAAAAAAGTCCTCTCCGTTCTTGAGTCCGCCGAGGGCTTAAATCGCCGCTTCCTGCGCTTTGTGACCGGCAAAAACCGCCTGGCGCAGGAGTTCGGCGAAAGCGATATCTCGACTTACTTCAAGCCCAACGGCAATCCGCCGCCCTTCACGATCGATTACATGACCAACGCGGCGAGCGGCTGGCCGACCTGGAGACTGGAGGTCGCCGGCCTGGTGAAGCAACCCGCGAGCTTTACGCTGGACGACCTGAAGGCGCTGCCGGCGCGGACGCAGATCACGCGCCACGATTGCGTTGAAGGCTGGAGCGCGGTCGCCAAATGGAAAGGCGTGCAGCTTAAGGAAATCATGCAAAAGGTCGCGCCGGATCAGCGGGCGCGCTACCTCGTCTTTTATTGCATGGATACCGACGACGACGGAAACGCATTTTACGAGAGCATCGACCTCCGCGACGCGAGCCACCCGCAGACGATCCTCGCATACGAGATGAACGGCCGGCCGCTGCCGGTGCCGCATGGCGCGCCGCTCCGCCTCCGGGTGGAAACGCAGTTGGGATATAAAATGGCCAAATACATCCGGCGGATCGAGTTCGTCGAGAGCTTCAAAGAGATTGCGCGGGGGAAAGGCGGCTATTGGGAAGACCGCGGCTACGAGTGGTACGCGGGAATTTAGTGTGAGCCCCTATCGTTCCAAATCAGGAGGTGACTCATGACGAACCGTTCTTCGCTACGCCGATTTTCTTCTTCCACTTCGCGTCGCGCCTTCCTTCGGACGCTCGCATCGACCGGCGTCGCGCTGCCGCTGCTGCCCGGATTATTTCCGCCCCCCGGCGCACAGGCGCAAGAGAACACCGCGCGGCCGGTCAAAGTGTCGAATACTTTTTTTTCGCGCACCGAGCGGGAGCGGCGCTGGACGGCCGTCCGCCGCATCATGGCCAAGCCGCAATGGAACCTCGACGCGATCCTGGCGCCGGGAAGCGGCGAGAAGGCCTACTCTCAATATTTGACGCAGATCGGCGGCCGCGGCGGTGGCGCGGACGTGATCTTCCCGCGCGACGCTTCCAAGCCGGTTCATGCTTTCGTCGGAAGCGCGCGCAACCGCCGCTTCTGGGAGAAGCGACTGACGGCGTGGCAGTCGGATGGAAAGCTCCTTATCGCCGAGGGAGAAGGCTCGAAATCGATCGTCGAACAGTTGAAGAGCCTGGGCTTGAACCGTAGCGGGACGCGCCTCGGCGTGGCCAAGCTCGCGGGCAGCCGCTTCGATCCCGAGGGGTTGGTCTCGGCCACGCTGCTTGAAAAGCTCAAATCGACGCTGCCTGGAGTCGAGTTTCTGCCGATGGAAAAATGGGGCGCCGATGCCGGCCCGGTCGACGAAGCGGCCATGATGAAGGGCAAAGAGGAGCACGACGCGATTCGCGCGGCCGTCGCCGCGGGCGAAAAAGCCATAGAAACGATCAGGAGCCTGGCGCGGCCGCCGTCGCGGCACCAGGCCGACATCTGGCTCCCGACCTTCACCGCCATGTTTGCCGAGACCGGGGAGGATCCGACTCGCCTATCCATCGCTCTCGACGCCGAGGCGAACGCCACCCTCGGCGCTCCCACCGACGATCCGCTGAAAGACGGACAGATCGTGAGCCAGGAGATCGACGCCACGGTGCAGGGCTATCGGGCACAGGTGAACCACTCGATCTTCGTCGGCGGGCCGAAAACTCCCGGCTACGATTACTATCGCGTCGCCATGGAGACGGCGATCAAGATCCTCCACGAATGTCTCGCTTCGATCGTGCCGGGTAAAACCACCTGCGGTCAGCTCGCGGACCTTTACGCCAAGCTGGTTGAGAAGCTCGACGCGGAGGATCGCTCCGGCGTCGTCCTCCACTCCAGCGGCATCGGCAATCTTTCCCGGCCGCGCCTCGGGCCGGCGAACTCCCGGGGAGATTCCGACATCGTTCTGGCGCCGGGGATGACCTTCGATTTCAAGCCGGCGATTCGCATGAAGCGAAGCGCCGTCGAGGACGCGCAGAAGGAAAACCGCGTGGCGCAGATCGGCGAGCACGTCCTCGTCACCGAAACCGGCGTTGTTCGCCTTGGCAAGCGCGAGCTGAAGCCCTTGACGACGGGGAGTTGAATCGGTAAGCAAACATGCTGCGTTTGAACGACTCCGCAGCAACCTGCAGGTATCAGAACTCGGCGAGGTGATTGTCCTTAGGCGTCACCCCCGAATGTTTCTATCGTGGTTCGACTTTGCTCACCACGACCCTGAGCAGTCTGTCGAAGGGTCGGGGGTCCAGTTCCGAACCGCCTGGATTCCCGCTTAAAGCATGCGGGAATGACGGACTTCGGATCGGCAATTGACTTATCGCAGCAAGTGCGGGGAATTAACCCATGCGATTAAAAGGAGGAAACGTGGCGAACAAATGGGATGAAAGAAAAAAAGCGGTGGAGGACGAGTACTTCGTCAAGAAGGAAAAAGAGCTGCTCGAAAAGCTCAGGACCAAAGGCGAGGGAGAGAAGAAAGCCCAGCTCAAGGAGCTCTGCCACATGCTCTGCCCGAAGTGCGGCGAGCCTTTGAAGGAGCGCAGCTTCCAGAAGATCCAGATCGATCAGTGCACGGGCTGCGGCGGCATCTGGCTGGACGCAGGAGAGCTGGAACAGGTCGCCGAAAGAGAAGAGAGCGGGTTTTTAGGGAAGCTGTTTCAGCGGTTGTGAGGGATTTTGTTCCTTCGTGCGCTTCGGGCCACTATCCTTGAACGTTTGCCCACGTTGCGCAATTTTGTCGACGGTCCAAACTCTGGGACATGGGGATTGGTCGCGCCAAGACGCCAAGAACGCAAAGTTCAGAGTCGCAGTTTTTTCTTGGCGGCCTTTGCGCCTTTGCGCGAAACAATCCGACTTTCGGTTGCGGCGTAGCCGCACTCCAAGACGCGAAGAACGCTTTCAGTTCCCACGCTCCTCGGCGTCGAGCACCGACTGAAAACTCGCTCCATACAAGTCCACCGAAGTCAGCCCGCAGTACTCCAGGCTATAGCCTGGCCGTACGTCCGCCATCCCGTCCTCCAATATTCGCCGGAGGACCATGCGCCTGAAGCTCCCGTGGCCCATGACGCCGTCCTCGTGCTCTCTCAAGTCCGCCTCTTCATGCGTGGAAAAGTAGACGGCTTCGGCGGGCGTGAGTCCGTAGTGCGTCGTCAAGGCTTTGAAGAAGTCCCGTGACCAGTAGCCGAACTGCTGCTCGGTCGCGCCCGCGGCGTAAAACTCCGCCACGGTTCCTTCCCATACGATCGCCCGCTTGTAGTCGAGATGGGCGCGGAACCCGGCGAGCATTGGCGCGAGAAAAATATCGTCTTCAGCGACGCCGAGCGCTCGGGCCGTCTCCAACACCACGCGCACGTGGCCGGGTGGTTTGGGATGGATCAGCTCGTCGGCCAGCTTTTCGGCCATGAGCGCCATCAAGTCGCGGTGCTTGCGAAAAAACGCGATGTGCTTGTGGTAGGAAGCCGCCTCCAGCGTATTGATCTCGATGGTGAAGGCGCCCCAATTTTTAAAAAAAAGCCGCAGCGCGTCGCGCGGGAGCGCGCCGGCCCTGAGCTTCTGCATGAACGGCGCATCCGTGACGCGCTCCTTCCACCTTTGCGCCACTTTGCGATAATGCTCCGCTACATACGACTCCGCCTCGGCGCTGCTCATCCGCTCCATGCCGCCGGCGACTCTCCTTTTAAACCTCTTCCTCGCGATAAAAACCCAGCGCCTCCATCAACGGCCGGTCGTTCATCGAGAAGAGAATCGCTCCCTCGCGCGAATCGTTGCCGTGATGATGCGGCGTCCAAAGCGGCACGGTGAACGAGTCTCCCTGCGACCATTCGAAACGCTTGCCGCCGACGGCCGTGAAACCTTTTCCTCTGAACGCGTGGTAGATCGCCGTGCTCGTGTGGCGGTGCGATCGCGTCGTCTCGCCGGGGCGCAGCATCTGGATCTCGCACGAGAACGTCGGCAAGGTCGGCCCGCCGGTCAGCGGATTGACGTAGCGCAATAGCACGCCGTCGAACGGATCGCCTGGAGTTTCGCCGAGGGCTTTGAGCGTTTTTTCCGTTTCCTCCCACGGATAGCGGTAAGGCGCCGGCTGAGCGCCCGGCTCGATCCAGCTCGGGCGGGCGAGGCCCATCTCGTATCGGGAAAAATTTTCCGGCCGCGAGATCGGCTGCTGATCGGCGCCGAAAATCTCGGCGAAGCCGATCTCCAATAAGCCCATGAGCGGCGCTTCGATGCCGTCGAGCCAGATGATCGGCTCGCTCGATCCGTTGTAGTGATCGTGCCAGGTCCGGCTCGGCGTCGTGATGAAATCGCCCGGCGTCATCGGAAACGCCTCGCCCTCGACCGTCGTCTGCGCGCCGCCGCCCTGGAGGACGAAGCGGATCGCTCCCATCGTGTGGCGATGGGCGCGCGCGATCTCGCCCGGCTTGACGAGCTGCACGCCGAGCGCGAGCGTGTGCGTCGTGCGGACTTTTCCCGGCGAGCGAAACGCGATGAAACGTCGCAGCGAATCGTCCATGCCGAGAATCTCACCCGCTTCGTTCAGCGCGCCATAGACGTCGTGCCAGCGCCACATGCAGGGCTCGAACGACGCCTTCGGCTCGAAGGACTCGCTCCGCGGGATGCCCCAGTAGCCGACGAGGTTCAACTTTTCCAGCTTGCGGTTGAAATCCTCGATCTTGCTCATTTTGCCTTGCCTGTTTCGCCCAGCACTTCCTTCAGAATCGTATAATCCACCAGCCGGCCGAGCGGAACCGGCCCTTTGAGCTTCGCCTGCGCGGCGATGACTTCCATCTCCGCCATGACGGTCTCATCCGGCGTGGTCCCATCCCTGGTGAAGGCTTTGACGATTTCCCGATGCGCAAGCTCGGCGGTTTTGCGCTCGACTTTGAATTCGTCTGCGATCAACGAAATCACCCGCTCCAGATTGGCGGGATCCCGGGTAAATTCCATGGAGCGGAGCGTGGCGCGGATCATCCGCTTTACTTGGGACGGATTGGATCGGAGCTTCGCGTCCGATGCGCCGACGCCGGCGAAGGGGCTCCGCATGATGTCGGCGGTGCCGCCGAGATTCCGAAAGCCCATATCTTCGGCCTTGAAGTTGAACGGCAGCGAAAGCATCGCCGCCGTCACCGCGCCGCTCTGCAACGCCGCGAGGCGGTCGGCGGCGTCGGGGATGGCGACCATCACCAAATCTTTCTCGGGATTGAGACCCTGGGCTTTCGCCATCAGCCGAGCGCCGTACGCGTCCGTCGCGACGACGCCGGAGACGGCCACGCTCTTCCCGCCTTTGAGGTCCTGGATCGTCTTGATCTCCGGCCTGGCGGCGAGAAAAAATATCACCCGGTCCATCGTAAACATCGCGGCCTTGAGGGGCACGCCGGCGGCCGCGGCGCGGAGCGTCGTGCCGATCGCCGAGATGTAATCCATCTCGCCGCTGATGACGGCGGCCACGCCGACGTCGGATTTCATGACCTCTAGCGAAACTTCTAGGCCTTCCGATTTGTAGGCGCCGAATTTGTCGCCGATGTAGAACGTGAGGAACGTCATGCTCCTCGACGGCATGGCGACGCGCACCTTCTCCGCCGCCGCCGCGCCGGGTAAAACGAAAACTCCTGCGGCCAGGAGATAAAAGGCGGCGGCTAGGCGCGCGGTCCGGAAGCCGCGGGGTTTTATTGTTTTATTCGTCATCGAGCGACCGTCTAGTCACTGGGACATTTCTACGCCGCCCGGGTCGCCGAAGTCAACGTTCGTCCGGCCGTAATTCGAAAGATGGCTCCCGGTCGGCGGCTTCCTTTATCTGCGTGATCCACCGGGAGGTCAATCCCACCGACAGGGCGCCGATGATTCCGCCGGCGACGACCGCGCCGGGAGCGCCGAGAGCGGAGGCCGCCAATCCGATTTGCGCCTGTCCCATGAAAGGGCCGCCGACGAGGAAGACATGCACGAGCCCCTGGACCCTTCCTCTCAATCGATCGGGCGTGAGAAGCTGAATGATCGTCATTCTGAGAGTCTCGCCCGCGGAATCGAGCGCGCCGAGCAGCAGGGCGATCGCAAAAGAAAGCGCGAACCAGCGCGAGAGGCCGAACAAAACGAGCCCGAGCGTGTAAAGCAGCGTGATCGGAATGATGAGGCGGGGCTTGCGGCTGAGGCCGCTCCACCCCATGACGACGGAAGAGCCGACCAGGGCGCCGAGCGCCGGCGCGCCCAACAAGACGCCGAGCCCCGTCGGTCCGACGCCGAGAATATCGCGCGCGAAG
This sequence comes from Candidatus Binatia bacterium, assembly GCA_036504975.1. NCBI lineage: Bacteria > Candidatus Binatota > Binatia (SeqCode) > Binatia bacterium. The sequence goes on from DASXUF010000021.1 coordinate 19,501, forward strand.
ACCGGCATCATCGCCCGGTACGCGCCGAAGAACGAGACGCACGTGTCCATCGCCAGCAGTCCCAGGATCGCGGAATTTTTCCACACGAACGCGAACCCTTCGTGCATGCTCTTGAGCGCCGACTGGCGATCCGGCGGCGCCGCCGCCGGGCGCACCCGCATGCCGAGGAGGCAGACGATCACCGCGAGAAAGCTCGCCGCGTCGATGTAGTAGGCCCGGCTAAGCCCGGCCCAGGCGATGATCAGGCCGCCGATGAAAGGACCGGCGAGATGAGCGCTCTGCCGGAGAGTGATGTTCAGCGCGAACGCCGTGGGCAGATGCTCGCGCGGCACGAGACCAGGAATCATGGCGCCGCGCGCCGGCTGGTCGAACACCATCAGCGCGCTGGAAAGAAACGTCACCGCGTAGATGTGCCAGACCTGCACCTGGCCGGAGTCGGTCAGCAGCGCGAGAGCGAGCGACAACAAGAGCGCGAGGGACTGCGTGGCGATCAACAGCCGCCGCCGGTCGATCCGGTCGGCCAGCCAGCCGCCGGTCAAGGAAAACAGGATGACCGGCGCGGCCCGGAAGAGACCGGTTACGCCGAGCTGAAGCGGCGAATTCGTCATTTCGTAAATCTGCCACACCATCGCCACCGAAGTGAGCTGGCTGCCGACGGCGGAAACCAGAAGGCTCGACCAGAAAAGGCCAAAGTTGCGCTCGGCGAGAACATTCCAGGGTCTGACAGGTTTTTCCATGATTGAAGTTTTCGAGTAGCATAATGGAAGCTTTTACGCTAATGATTTCGACATGCGCATCTGTTCTCTGCTGCCGAGCGCGACCGAGATCGCCTTCGCTCTCGGCCTGGGCGACGAAGTCGTCGGCGTGACCCACGAGTGCGACTATCCGCCGGAGGCAAAGAAGCGGCGCGTCGTCGTGAAGAGCGCGATCGAGCCTGAAAAACACGCCAGCGGCGAGATCGACCGGCTCGTCCGCGAGCACCTGCAGACAAAGAAAAGCATCTACGCGATCGACCTCGCGAAGTTCCGAGAGGCGAATCCGGATTTCATTCTCACCCAAAATTTGTGCGACGTCTGCGCGCTCGATTACAACGCAGTGGCCGAGGCGGCGCGCTCGCTCGCGCGCGCGCCAAAGATCGTCGCCCTCGCGCCCGCGAATTTTTCGGACTTGTTTCGCGACATCGAGACGGTCGGCGCGGCCGCCGGAAAAAAGCGCGAGGCGCAAGCGCTCGTGACCGACTTGAAGCGGCGCGTCGACCGCGTGCGCGGGCGCGCAGCCGGCGCCGATCTCAGGCCGCGCGTCGCCTGCATCGAGTGGCTCGATCCCATTTATAACGCGGGCCACTGGGTACCCGAGATGGTCGCGCTGGCGGGCGGCACCGACGGCCTGGGCGCAAGGGGAGAGCCCTCGAAAAAGGTCGAGTGGGAAGCGGTGCGGTCTTTCGCGCCGGAGGCGGTGGTGCTACTGCCCTGCGGCTTCGATGTCGCGCGGAGCTTGAGGGAAGCTTCGCTCCTCTCACGTCTCGACGGATGGAATGATTTGCCAGCGGTAAAGAGCGGAAGAGTCTATGCCGTCAACGGCTCCGCCTATTTCAATCGCTCCGGGCCGCGGCTCATTGACGGGCTGGAGATACTGGCTCAGATCATCCATCCGGAAATTTTTCCCTGGCAAGCACCGCCGGAAGCGGCACAGAGACTTTCGTAGCCATCGCCAGTGGAACCGGCATCAGCGCTTCGCGACGACGAATCTCCCTCCGCTCACCTAAAAGATATTTTAACATTGGCGGTTCCCGCCATGCTGGCGATTGCCAGCGAGCCCCTGTTCATTCTCGCCGATACGGCGATGATCGGCCGCCTCGGCGTGGAGCCGCTGGCCGCGCGCTCCATCGCCTCGTCGCTCATCGGCGGCATTTATTGGATCTTTGCGTTTCTCATCTTCGGCACCACGACGCTTGTCGGCTACCACCGTGGCACGGGTGAGCCGGAGATCTGCGGCGAGATCTGCGTCCAGGCGCTTTTTCTCGCCGCCGTCGGAGGGATCGTTGTCGCGGCTCTGGGGATCCTCTTCGCGCGACAGTTATATCTATGGATGGGCGCCGGGCGGGACCTGCTGGAACAAGGAACCACCTATTTTCGCATCCGCATCGCCGGCACGCCGTTTACGTTTCTTCTTTTCGCCTGCGTCGGGTTTCTGCGCGGCATCCAGGACACGCGCACGCCGATGCTCATCGCTTTCGCCACGAACGGCCTCAACGCCGTTCTCGATTACGTTTTGATTTACGGCGCTCTCGGCTTTCCCGCGCTGGGGCTCAGAGGCGCCGCTTTCGCGACCCTCGTTTCACAGATCGTGGCCGGCGGTATTTGCCTCGGCATCGTCTTTTTTTCCTCCTACACCGCCCAATACCGGCTCAACCGGTGGCGGCTGAATGCGCGCAGGCTGCTCTCGCTCTCCCGCATCGGCCGCGACCTCGCCCTCAGAACCGGCGCGCTGCGTTTTTCGCTCGTCTTCGCCACCGGCACGGTCGCGCGCATGGGCACGGTGACGTTGTCGAGCCACGAAATTGCGCTCCAGTTGTTTTTGCTTTCGTCGGACACGATCGACGGCATCGCCGTCGCGGGACAAACGCTCACAGCCAAACATCTCGGCGAGCGCCGGCCCGACGCGGCCTATCGGATGGGAAAAGTTTTGCTTCTCTGCGGTCTCACTGCCGGACTGATCTTCGGCTGCGCGTATGTCCTCTTGAAGCCGGCCTTGATCGGCATCTTCACCCGCAGCCCGGAAGTCGTCGCGACCCTCGGGGTCGCGATCTTCGTCCTGCTGGCGCTGTTTCAGCCGGTCAACGGCGTCGTCTTCGCCTCCGACGGTTTTTTGCTCGGCGTCAACGACACGCGCTATCTCATGTGGGCGATGCTCGCCGGCGCGCTCGGCATCTTCGTGCCGGTGGCCTGGCTCTCGCTGCACTTTCAGTGGGGGCTGCTCGGCGTGTGGATCGGACTCAGCCTGCTCATGGCCTGGCGCTTGGCGACAAATCTGCATAGATTTTTCAGCAAGCGGTGGATTTCCAGATTTCCCGCAAAATAATTTGCATTTGAGAAGAGTCCCCCATAAAAGTATTCTAGAACCCTCATGTGCGGCATCTATGGATATGTCTCCTCTCGCGGCGGGATTCAGCCCGAAATATTGCGCCGTATGGGCGACACCCTCCGGCACAGGGGGCCCGACGATGAAGGAGAATGGCTCCAGCATTCAGAAGCGCGTGCCGTCGCGCTGGGTCACAAGAGACTCAGCATCATCGATCTTACTTCCGCCGCCAAGCAACCCATATCCGACGAGGACGGCAAAATCTGGCTCACTTACAATGGAGAGATCTATAACTTTCGGGAACTCAGGAGCGAGTTGGCGGCCAAAGGGCATATCTTTAAGTCGACTTCCGACGGCGAAATTATCGTCCACCTTTATGAAGAGATGGGCGCGGCATGTCTGGAGAGGCTCAAGGGCATGTTTGCCTTCGCTCTGTGGGACGAGACTCAACAAACGCTTTTTCTGGCGCGCGACCGGATCGGGAAAAAGCCGCTCCATTACGCCATTTACGACGGCGGAATCGCCTTCGCTTCGGAGATCAAGGCGCTTCTGAAGCATCCTGAGGTGGTTAAAGAAATAGACCTCAGCGCTCTCAACAAATATCTGACTTTCGAATACGTGCCCGCCCCTGCTACGATCTTTAAGTCGATTAAAAAGCTCGAGCCCGGCCATTGCCTTTCTTACCAAAACGGAAAGAGCGAAATAAAAAAATATTGGGACATTCCTCTCGCGGATTACCCGATCGGCTTTAAGACCGAAGATGAATATGCGGAGGAGCTTAGAGACATTCTAGAAAGAGCGGTCAGGTCGAGACTCGTGGCCGATGTCCCTGTCGGCGTCTTCCTGAGCGGGGGTATCGACTCCGGTCTCGTGGCCGCGCTCGCGGCGAAGGCCGACAGAAAAATCGAATGCTTTTCCATCGGCTTCGATGAGCCGTCGTTCGATGAGAGCTCACACGCGAAAAGCATCGCCAAGGCGCTCGGCCTCAATCATCGCCTGAAGATCTTCAACACCCGGGAGATGCTGGACAACCTGGATGAGCTTCCTAACTTCCTGGACGAGCCCCTGGCGGACGCCTCGATCCTGCCCTCTTATCTTCTGTCTAAAGTCGCGTCCGAAAGGTTGAAGGTGGCGCTCAGCGGAGACGGCGGCGATGAGCTGTTCGCCGGCTACCCGACGTATCAGGCTCACCGGATCATCACCTATTACGACTTGCTGCCTGAGACATTGAAGAATTCGGTCAAGGCCCTGGCCGCTTGGCTTCCCGTCTCGCACGGCAACATCAGCACCGATTTCAAGATCAAGCAGTTCTTGCGCGGCGCCGGGGTGTCCCCCGAAATCCGGTTCTTTATGTGGATGGGAAGTTTCACCGAGAGCGAGAAGAAGGGGCTTTTAAGCAGCGACCTCAGAGCGGCCCTCGCGCACGAGAATACTTACGAAGACGTCTTCGCTTATATCCGGGAGAGCGGTCTAAACAAAGACCTCGAAAGAATACTTTATCTTTCGATGAAGCTCTATCTCCAGGACGACATCCTCGTCAAGGTCGATCGAGCGGCGATGGCCAACGGCCTGGAGGTGAGATGCCCTCTGCTGGATCAGGAGCTGGTCGAGTTTGCCTGCAGGCTGCCTATGCAGTACAAGCTCCATGGATTGAAGACCAAATATCTGCTGAAAAAAGCCGCCGCGGGCATATTGCCGGACTCCATCATCAACCGAAAGAAGAAAGGCTTTGGCATCCCGATCTCGAAGTGGCTCACGGGCGAACTCAAGAGCTCTATGCTCGACTATCTCGGCGAAGAGAGGATCAGGCGGCAAGGATTCTTTAACTATTCCTCAGTCAAGAGCCTGATCGACGACCATCTGGCAAAAAGAAAAGATAACCGGAAGTTGCTCTGGACGCTCCTGATATTTCAAATTTGGCATGAGCGATTCTTCGAAAGCCACCGCTGAATCGAAGAGCGTCCAGGAAATTTGCTGGCTCGGCGTTTTTGCCGTGCTCTGCTTTTTCGTCCTCTTTCACAATCTCGGAGGAGCGGCGCTGTTCGAACCCGACGAAGGCCGAAACGCCGAAGTCGCGCGCGAGATTCAGCTGCTCCAAGACTGGGTGACGCCTCATTACGATTTCATTCCCTACCTCGACAAGCCGATGTTTTTCTATTGGCTGGTCGCGTTCGCCTATGAGATCTTTGGAGTCTCGGAATGGTCGGCGCGCCTGCCTTCCGCGCTCGCGGCGCTCGGCTGCGTCCTGCTGGTTTATAATCTGGCGCGAACCTCTCTCGGCCTCTGGGGAGGATTGTGGACCGGCCTGATCCTTTTGACCGGCCCGGCGTTCTCCGCGCTCTCGCGCGCCGTCATCTTCGACATGACGCTGACTTTTTTTATCACCGCGTCCCTGTGGTCGTTCTACCGAGGACAGAATGCCGGCGCCAAGTCCAAGAGAGGCTTTTTTCTCCTGATGTATGGAGCCATGGGATGTGCGACGCTGGTGAAAGGCCCGATCGGAGTGATTTTTCCGGGAATGGTGATCGCGCTCTATCTGCTTCTGACTCGACGGTTGTCAATGCTGCGCGAGATGGAACTCCCGCTTGGCCTGTTACTCTTTCTCTTGATCGTGGCGCCGTGGTATCTATGGGCGGAATCGCGAAATCCGGGATACCTCCGCTATTTCATTCTCGAGGAGAATTTCCTCCGCTACCTCACGCCTCACTTTGACCGGGCGCAACCCTGGTATTACTACGCCGGAGTTCTGGCCATCGGCTTCTTCCCGTGGACGGCGCTCATCTATCTTCCGTTCAAGAATATAACGGCGGCCCTCAAAGACGAGAGGAGGCTTTTTCTGATCCTGTGGATGGTTCTGCCTCTGCTTTTTTTCAGCTTTTCCGCCGCAAAGCAGCCGGGCTACATCCTTCCCGTCTTTCCGCCGCTGGCTCTTATGACGGCCGAGGCAATGGCGTCCATGCTGGCCGCGTCCAACGCGAGGGCGCGCTGGCCGTTGGCGATTCCGTGGCTGATTTTTCTCGCGGTGTTCGCTTACTTCACCCTCGCCTTGTTCATGCCCGAGCTCTTGCCCGGCGATCTCCAGGAACGCTCTCCTGAAGTCTTGCCTCTAATTCGTCGGATATCCGGGCCGCTGCTCCCCATTCTCCTGGTCCTCCTGGCTCTGGGCGCCGCGGCGAGCCTATGGGCAAAACCCGCTCCTTACTACCTCGTTTGCTTGGCATTTTTTTCCGCCTTCCATTTCTTCGGTATCGGAGTGCTGGACTATATTTCTCATACCCGCTCTTCGCGGGATATTGCGGAAAAAGCGCTTCCTCTTATCCGCCCAGGCGACCGCGTGGTGATGTACGACGGCCTCTCAAGCCTGCCGTTCTACCTGCGCGTGGACTACCCTATATGGATCGTATCGCCGGCGCGCAGAGAGATCATGGGAAGCTTTTACATCGCTAAAAAAAAACCCGCGCCCTCTCACGGTTCCGGCAACGTAGTGCTCAGCGTCGAGGAATTCTTAGAAGCATGGAATCAATCCGGGACGAGACTGGTGGTCTTTGCGGAGGAAAAAAGACTGGCTCGGCTTCAGGAACATGCAAAGTTGCCGCCGAAACGACTCTTGACCCTGCGCGGTGTCGTCCTGATTACAAATCAATGAGAAGAACGGGAGGCAAGGTATGTCGCTAGTAGCCGTCGTAACCGGAGGCGCGGGAGGGATCGGCGCGCCGATCTGTCGCGCTCTCGCCCAAGATGGAATGAAGATCGTCGTCGCCGACTTCGCCGAGCCGGCGGGAGAATCGATCGCCGGCGAGATCGTCAAAGCCGGCGGCGCGGCGATTTTTCAGAAAGTGGACGTTGGGGATAAAGCGAGCGTGTCGCAGATGGTTGACGAAACGCTCGCAGGTTTTTCGCAGATCGATGTTCTGATCAACGGCGCGGGCGTGATCTCGCGCGCGCCGGTCCAGAAGATGACCGAAGACGAGTGGGACCGGGTGCTCCGGATCAATTTAAAGGGCACCTTTCTCTGCTCCCAGGCGGTCTCGCGCCACATGACGGAAAGAAAAAGCGGACGGATCATCTGTCTCGCCTCCGGACGCGGAGTCGCGGGCCAGCCGCGCGCCGCCCATTACGCCGCGTCGAAGGCCGGCGTCATCGCGTTCGTAAAATCTTTCGCCGTGGAGCTTGCGACTCACAACGTTCTCATCAACGCCGTCGCGCCGGGCGCGACGGACACGGCGATGGCGCGCTCGGGCTCGACGGAAGAAGAATGGCGGAAGCGCGCGGCGGTTCCGGCGCTGATGGGCGGCCTCACGACGAAAGAAGAGATCGTCGGCTTGGTCCGCTATCTACTGTCAGAGCCGGCCAAATACATCACCGGCCAGACGTTCTTTCTAAGAACGCCGAGATAAATCGGGGGTCAGGGATCGGGGTTCGGTTAGCCCTCAAATCGCGCGGGGGAAAACTCCAGGCCTTTTTGTTCGTTAGGGTTGAGAATCAGCTTCGCCGCCAGCGCCCCCACCGCCGAGCTGGTTGTGACGCCGTGACCGCCGAGGCCGGCGACCCAGAAGAATCCTTTCACCTTGGGGTCCCATCCGATCACAAAGCGGCCGTCGGCGGAGAGAGTCCGTAACCCCGCCCAGCGGTGCTTGAGCGCCACGTCGGAGAGCGCCGGCAGATGGCGTTGGATTTTTTCGAAGAGCAATTCGACCGCCGACTCGTCCGTCGGCGCGTCGCACGGGGCCATCTCTTCTTGATCGCACGGGCAGAGCAGCAGTCCGCCCGCTTCGGGACGAAAATAAAATTCGTGCGTGACGTCCCAAACGAACGGCCACTTTCGGTTCACCCAGGAGATCGGCGCGCTGACGAAGAGATGGCGGCGGCACGGGTGGAGCGGCGCCGCGACGGCGCCGGCCAACTTTGCAACCGCCGTCGCCCATGGACCGGCGGCGTTGATGAGCGTGTCCGTCATGATCGTTTCGTCGGCCGTCACCACGGCAGTCACCCGTCCTTCGCGAGTCACGATCTTCTCGACGGCGGTGCGGTAGCGGACTCGCGCGCCCAAGGATTGCGCGGCTTTGATATATCCTGTGAGGAGCGCGTGGATGTCCACGACTCCGTCCGTCGGGCACCAGACCGCTCCTTCGAAGTCGGCGCCTTGCAGCGCCGGGACAAAATCCAGCGCGCGCTCGCGCGTCCAGCACTCCGCCGTCATGCCAAGCTGTCGCGCGATCGCCGCATCCTGGACGAGCTTCCGCCAGCCTTCGCCGCTGCCCAGAAGCAGCGAGCCGTTTTGCTCGAAGCCAACCGGCGCCGGCCAGTCCGGAGGGAGAGCGCGCAAGAACGCGGCGCCCTCGGCCGTAAGTTCCGTGAGCGCGCGGTCCGCTACCACCTGGCGAACCATCGCCGCGTTCCGCCCCGAAGAATGGACGCCGAGAATTTCCTCTTGCTCTAGAATGAGAATTTCCCGCGCGCCGCTTCGCGCCAAATGATAGGCCGTGGCGGCGCCGGCAAAACCGGCGCCGATGATGACGTACTGGGATGAAGTCACGGATCAGTCCGGCGGAAATATTTTCTTTCCCGTCCCCTCCTCTGCCAGGGCGATCGCTTTCGTCGGACAGATTTTGGCCGCCAAAAGAATCTTCTCGTCGGCGTCTCCCTTGGGATCCGCGACCGTGGCGATAAATTTCTCGTCCAGCTTGAACACCTTCGGCGTCGCCTCGACGCACTTGCCGTAGCCCTCGCACTTTGTCCGATCGACTGTGATCTTCATGATCGCCTCCTTGCGGCCGAGGATAATTTCTTTGTAACCGATTCCCGCTCATTCGGCCAGCCCCTCCTGCGCCGATGTGGGTTTGTTCGACAGCAAGGATATTATTTATCCATTCGAGTTGATGATTTATAACTCATGGGATTTTGATACCTTATGCTATTTTCATGCCTGGGTCGTTGTGCTAACGAGATAAACAGTCCTTGAGACGCGCATGACCTTATACCAACTCGAAGTCTTTACCTTGGTCGCAAAGGTCCAAAGCTTCACCAAGGCCGCCAGAGAGCTTCATGTGGGCCAGCCATCCATCTCTGCCCTTATAATCCAGCTACAAAAGGAACTGGGCCTTAAGCTTTTCGAGAAGTTCGGGCTCAAGAGTCATTTGACCGAGGCGGGAAAAAGATTCCTTCAGAGAACCGAGAAGATCCTGAAGCTTGTCGAAGAATCCAGAGATGAGATGGAGCAATTCAAGGGTCTCAAGAAGGGAAAGATCTCCATAGGCAGCTCAGGCATGGGGGCAAGTTTGATTCTGCAGGCGGTGGAGAAATTTAAGGAACGATATCCCGAAATCGACATGAGTTTGACGTTTCAGCAAAGCGAGGCTTTGCACCAAAAACTTCTAAGCGGCGAAGTCGACGTGGCTCTGCTCGGAAGACACATTAAGTCTCCGTTGATTATTGCCAAGCCTTACCGCGACGACGAGATGGTATTTATTGTTCCCCCCAAACATCCGCTGGCAAAGAAGCCCTCGGTACCGCTCAATCTTCTGGCACAGGAGCATTTTATCAGCTACGAGACGGCCGCCCCCGTGATAGAAAAGATGGAGCAAAGATTCGCCGCCAAAGGAATCGCCTTTAAACCCAGTTTGGAAATAAGGCTCTCCATGGGCAGCAGGGACGCGATCAAGAGTGCGGTATCGACCGGGCTTGGAATCAGCATTCTCACTAAATGTCACATCCTCGGTGATGTCAAAGCCGGCCGCCTGAAAATTTTGCATGTTCCGGAACTGAAGTTGAAACGGACACTGTATATTGCTTTTCACAAAAATCGCAGAGAATCCTCTTGGGTCCAGTCATTTGTTGCCTTTCTAAAAGCTTACAAAAACGGTTAACGGAGAAGAAAAAAAGCAATCGGAGCCGTATAAGAGCCGAGGAAATACAACCCAAGTTTGGGATAGAAAGCCCGTTCAGCGGTTTAGCAAGTAGCGGCTTTGCAACTCCAGATAATGCTTTCCCAGTTTTTCTCCGTCGACGGGCACCAGCAGCAATGTCTTGACCCGTCGCTGCTCCAGATCCAATTCAGGAACCTTGGGTTGAATACCCTGCCGTCCGGAATGCATCAATCCTTTGTCAACGAGGATTCTTTGCCCGGAATCGGAAAGGAGGTAATCCATCAGGAGCGCGGCGGCGTAGGGATGGGGCGATCGCTTCCCAAGATAAATCGGCGTGACCGCTCCAGGCGTTGGATCGGGAAACACGATTTCTACCGGGCATCCCTGCCGTTTGAGACTCTGCACCCTGAAGGCGTACACTTCGATCGCCGCCTTGAATTCTCCGGCGCACAAGAGCTGCACCGTGAGATTATGACCGCTGCGGACCGCCGCCCCGTTTCGCACCAGCCCTTGCAAGAACTTCTCCGTCTTTTCCTTTCCCCAGGTCTTGAGCCATACCATCATGGCTCGATCGGGATTTCGGTCGATGGCGAAGCTTGACATCCATTTTGGCTCAAGGAAGTCCTCGTATTTCTTTGGCGCGTCGGCCTTGGAGACGAGCCGCGTGTTATAGGCAATGACGGCGACCACATCGACCAACGACGTCCAGTAGCCTTCCCGATCTTTATGGGCATCGGAATAAAATCTTCTTTCCGGAGAGGTGTAGCGGCCCACCAGGTTGGCTTTCATAACGACGGGCAGATTTTCATTCGATCCGGAAAGCACGTCTACGGCGAACTTTCCCGCCTTAGACTCGGTTAAGAACCGGTTTACAACAGCCTCGCCTCGTCCCCGCCAGATCGTGGCTCGGACTCCCGGATAACGTCTTTCGAACTCTTCTCTGAGCGCCTCCCCTTGCTCCACAGCCAAGGTGCTGTACCACACCACTTCACCTTCCTCTTTAGCCTTCGAGACAAGCAATCTTTGTCGCTCTTCCCCTGAGAGCTTGCCGAGCTGCCTCCAGATTTCCTCCGGCTCCGCCGCCGGGGCGCCGGAAGGAAAAAACAATGGCAGAGCAAAGACCCAAGCGAGCAACGACCGCCGGCCCCTCATAACATAGCCTCCTTACAGCTCTCGATCGCCCGGCACTGTTTGCATTTCCTCCAAGGCTGCTTCGTATGGAACGGACCTCTCGAGCGAATCGCTAAATGGAATGCGGCGCTTCATACCTATAGCGGCCAATCCCGGTTGTCAACAATTTCCACGGCAGGAACCTTCTTGATTTCTTTATTCCAATTGATCACAATCGCATCTCTGTCAAGTCAAGCCGGAGGATTTCGTATGACCCTGTGGCAGTTGAAGACATTTGCTACAGTCGCCAGGGAAGGCAGTTTCACCAAGGCTGGAAAAATTTTGCAGATCAGCCAGCCTTCCGTCTCCTCGTTGGTCATCAGTTTACAGAAAGAGCTTGGCGTAAAGCTCTTCGAAAAGTTGGGAATGAAGCCCCGCCTCACGGAGGCGGGCAGACTGCTTTTGAAGCGCGCGGAGAGCGTGCTTGAAACTACCGATAAGATTCCGGAAGAGCTGGAGGAAGTAAGGGGATTGAAGAAAGGAAGAATTTCAATCGGCGGCTCGTCTTTTGCGGCGGCTTTTTCCCTTGCCGTAATAGTTCAATCATTCAAAGAGAAACATCCCGGAATCGAGGTTATATTTAAAATCGAGAGAAGCGGCGTCTTG
>DASXUF010000022.1 GCA_036504975.1 Candidatus Binatia bacterium
TCGGCAAGCTTGGTATCGATCATCGGATGGTCTTCTCTATAGACTCCGATGGGGTCGAGCCCTTGCTGCACCTTTTCGATCTCCCGCCGGAGGATCTGACGAAAAAAAACAATGCCGCGGTCCGAGGTCGCCAGGCGCTCATGCTCCCTGTCGGCTATCGGCCCTGCGGTTTCCCAGGCCATGTGGTCTTGAGCCAACGGCTTGTGCAGGGTGTATCTCGCGTACGGGTAAAGGGCGTTGGGAGGATCCTTGAAGGCCTCGAGATATTCCACCGGCACGTCCTCTTCCGCCTGTTCCACAAAACTCCCGTCTTCCGTCGGCTCGAAGAGAATGTGAACGTGCCAGGTGTGGGTGTCGTCGATCGGGACGCGAAACTGCGTCGAATTGGATTGCCGAAGATTGTTTGGAAAGATCAACGGATGTTCATCGACAAAACCGCTCTTGAAGATTCGCCGTTTCATGATGCCGAAGGGAATCTCGACGAACTCGAAATCCGCGACCTCGTCGATAAATCCGCGCGTCGTGTTCTCGGCCTTGTAGCTCCGCGTTGTGTCCAGATGCAAGATCTGCAGGTGAGCTGGATCTACGGAATTCTCCATCGACTGAAGCCAGTTGCAGTCTACGATCGGGTAGACCGAGATCCCTCGCTTGCCGTCCTTCCTGGACCAGATATCGAATTTCGGGATCAGCGGGGCGGGCAAAGGACCCATGTAGGCCCAATAGAATCCGAGGAATCTCTTGACCGGGTAGGCTTTGTGCTTGACCGTAAGATGGAATTGACTCCCCGCAGGCTCCGCGGGACACTCCAAACAATTGCCCTCAACGTCGTAAAGCCAGCCATGATAGGCGCAGGCTATCCCCCTCTCCTCGACTCTGCCGCACGCGAGGGAGACGCCTCTATGGGAACAACGGTCGGCAAGAAGACCCACTCTTCCTTTCCCGTCGCGAAACAGCACCAGATTCTCGCCCAATATCCTGACGAACTTGACGGGATTTTCTTCGGTCAACTCGCGGGCGACGGCGACCGGATGCCAGTAGCGGCGGAATAACTCCCCCGCCGGAGTCCCCGGCCCGACGCGGGTTAGCACTTCATTCTCTTCTTTTGTGAGCATAGGACGAGCTCCTCTCTCGGAAGGAAACATATCCAAAGAGAATTTTCCGGTCAACATCCGGTTATTTGTGTTTCCTTCGGGGACGATCAAAACCTCTCATCGTCAGCAAGAGAAAGTCTGTCATGCCCGCGGCCGCGGGCATCCAGGGGAGGCGATGGAAGGGCCAAAGCGAAAAGACTGGATTCCCGTTTTCACGGGAATGACGAAAGGGAAGTCGCCTGTACCGAGTCGCGAGCCGAGGGTTGTTGCGTTCTTTCAACGCTCGTTGAAGAAGTCCTTGACGGCGTATAGAGTTGTTTATACGATCCTCAACGCCGACTCCACCACGAAGGGAAGGAAGAGCACGAGGGAAGAGTAGATGACACTTAAATCCCGTCGGGTTTTTTTGGCGATTGCCCGGCCTTCGTGTCCTTCGACGCGCTTCGTGGTGAAAGTGAGGAGATCTAGATGCTCTCTGCCGAACAGAACGAGACGCTGACCAAGATCGGTCCCGGCACGCCGATGGGAAAGCTCATGCGCCGCTACTGGCATCCCGTCGCCGCTTGCTCGGAGCTGGTCGAGCGGCCGGTCAAGTCGATAAAAATCCTCGGCGAGTCCCTGGTGCTTTACTGCGATCGAAAGGGCCGGCCGGGGCTCGTCGGCGATACCTGCGCCCACCGCCGGGCCGCGCTGCTCTATGGCATACCGGAAGAGGATGGGCTCCGGTGCGCGTATCATGGGTGGAAATACGACAAGACTGGGAAGTGCACGGAGATGCCGGCGGAGCCCGCCGGGAGCGCGTTCAAGGAGCGGGTGAAGATTACCGGTTATCCGGTGGAGGAGTTGGGCGGGTTGATCTTTGCTTATCTGGGTCCCGAGCCGGCGCCGCTGCTGCCGCGCTGGGATCTATTGGTGCGGGACGACGCGCTCCGCGACATCGGCGTGGCCGTAGTCCCTTGCAACTGGCTCCAGATCATGGAGAACGGGCTCGACCCCGTGCACGTCGAGTGGCTGCACCAGCATTTCAATAATTATGTTCTGGAGCGCTTGGGGCGGGAAGGCGAGCAGAAAATCCCGCAGCACCACGAGAAGATCGGATTCGATACCTTCGAGCATGGGATCGTCAAGCGGAGGGTTTTGGAAGGAGAAACGGAGGCGAACGAGGACTGGCAGGTCGGCCATCCGATCATTTTTCCCAACATTCTGCTGAGCGGCAGCGTGCGCCGGCCCACTTTCCAGATCCGGGTGCCGATAGACGACACCCACACCGTGCACTGGTGGTACTCTTGCTACGTCGAGCGGCCCGGCGTGGAAGTCGCGCCGCAAGAAAAAATTCCCTTCTACAAGGTCCCGGTCCCGGGACGCGACGAGGACGGCGATCCTCAGTGGTCGCTCCTGGACAACAACAGCGGCCAGGACATGGCGATGTGGTATACCCAGGGGCCGGTCGCCGACCGCTCGCTCGAGAAGCTGGGAGATTCGGACAAGGGAGTCATTCTCTACCGTAAGCTGCTGAAGGAAGAAATGGAAAAGGCCCAACGGGGAGAAGATCCCATGAACGTGATGCGCGACCCGGAAAAAAATGTGCGCATCAAGCTCAGGCTCGAAGAGGCGAAGCTCGCCGGGCGCGCAGGAACATCCAGCCGCCAGGGCGGAGCGACCAAGTATAGCCCCGTTCTCAATGAGGATGAGGCGCGGTTGAGAAAGTGACCTTCGAGACCTTCGTGTCCGTTCGGCTGAGCTCACGGCCGAAGCCTTCGTGGTTAAAATTTTCTCACCACGAACAGCACAGCGCACACAAAGTTCGGAGCATTTATTTCGCCAAGACGCTAAGCTCGCAAAGTTTAATTCTTTTCTTCCTTGGCGCCCTTTGCGTCTTTGCGCGAGTCGGGTTTTCGTCTTCATGACCGGAGATTCGGACAAGCAATCATGAGCGCCGTCTCTCTCAGGCTCGGGCTGGCCGGCTTGGGCACCGCCGGCAGATCGGTGGCCCAGGCCGTCGCCAAGGTCCCGGGCTATATTTTCGCCGCCGGCGCCGATACTCGAAAGGGGGCGTTGCAACAGTACCGAGCTAAACACGGCATCGCAGTCTTCGATAGCGTGGCCGACATGTGCCGGAGCAAAGACGTGGACGTGGTCTATGTAGCAACGCCCAACCCCTTGCATGCCGAGCACGCGGTCATCGCGGCCGAACACGGCAAACATATTATTGTCGAAAAGCCGATGGCCATTACGCTGGACGAATGCGACCGGGTGATCGCCGCGGCGGAAGAGAATCGCGTGAAAGTCATGGTGGCGCACACTCGCAGCCTCAATCCGCCGATCAGAAAAATGAGGGAGATCGTCGGCAGCGGCAGGCTTGGGCGCGTCATCCAGATCAATACCTGGCGCTACGCGCCGTGGCTTTTGCGGCCGAGACTCCCTATGGAGCTGGACACGCGGCTCGGAGGCGGAGTTTGCTACCGCCAGGCGCCCCATCAAGTCGATATCGTCCGTCTCTTGGGCGGCGGTTTGGTGAAAAGCGTAAGGGCGGTCGCGGCCCGTTGGGATCCAAAGAACGACACCGAGGGAAATTATACCGCCTTTCTCGATTTCGAGGACGGGACCGCCGCCACTCTGGTCTACAACGGCTACGGATACTTCGACGACGCCGAGCTGACGCACGGAGCCGGCGCGGATGGAGATAATCTTGGCGCGGGACAAAAACTCAGGAAGGCCGCTAAAGAAGGGCTGCTGACCAAAGACGACAGCCGCTCAGGCCTGGCCTTTCAAATCGAGGGCAGGAATGAGGACGGCGGTTCGCGCCAGCCATTTTTTGGACTTACGCTGGCGAGCTGCGAGAAAGGCGATCTGAGACAATCACCGAACGGGATTTTCGTTTACGACGACAACGGAGTGAGTGAAGTCCCATGCCCCGAGTGGCGCGGGCCGCTCGCGGTCGAGTTGGAAGAGTTCTTTAACGCGGTCGCCGCGGATAGGCCCGCGCCGCATGACGGACGCTGGGGTAAGGCGACCCTGGAGGTCTGTCTGGCGATCTTGCAATCCAGCCGGGAAAGGCGCGAGATTCAGCTCTCGCATCAAGTGCCGAGCCCGTATTGATGGAGGCGCTCATGAAGGATTGTCGGAACGGCAGATCATATGTCGTGGCTCTGACTTTCGTCCTTGCGTTGATCCTGTTTTCTCCGGAGACGCCGGCGCAGGGAAATTGGCAGGCCGAATGGGAAAAAATAGTTGCGGCAGCGGAAAAAGAAGGACAGGTCAACATCGGCGGTCCGCCGGGGGATACCTATCGGTTCGCCTTGATGGAGGTGTTTCAAAAGAAATACCCCAAGATCAAGATCGAATGGGACGGCGCCGAAGGGCGCGCGAAGATACCTCGCATCCTGCGCGAGCGGAACGCCGGGATCTTCAATATGGATCTCTACCTTGGAGGATCGGGCTCGCCGCTGGCCGCGCTCAAACCGATCGGGGCCTTCGATCCGCTCAGGCAGGAATTGATTTTGCCGGACGTGGTGGACGACGCCAAATGGCACGAGGGGCTCAACGCCGGATTTGTCGATAACGAGAAAAAGTTCATTTACGCTTACGACGGCACCACGCAAGACTTGGTCTACGTCAATCGCGACTTTGTTCCCAAGAACGAGCTCAAATTCTTTAAGGAGCTGTTGGATCCGAAATGGGCCGGAAAGATCGTCTGGGACGACCCGCGGCGGGAAGGGTCGGGGCTCAACACCGCGCAGGTTTTTTTGCTTTCCTATGGAGACGAGTTCCTTAAGAAACTTCTCAGCGAGCAGAAGATCGTCTACACCTTGGACCGGCGGCAACTGACGGAGTGGGCGGTGCGCGGACGTTATCCCATCGGGATTTCGCTTGCCGAGGACCAACTGAAAATCTTCCTGGAGAAAGGGGTGGGAAAGAACCTTCAGCCCATGGAGGACAAGACACTCGTTAAAGCCTATTCACAGGGGTTTGGCAGCGTCGCGGTTTTCAACCGCCGCCCGCACCCGAACGCGACGAAGGTTTACCTGAACTGGCTGCTGTCGAAGGAAGGGCAAACGAGTTGGGTCACCAACACCTTGAGCCGAAACAGCCGCCGGCTGGATGTCACTTCAGGCGATCCTAAAAATGTCTTGAAGCCGAGCGAAAAGTATAAAAACACCCAGTCTGAAGAATTTATTCCCATGCGCGCCGCTATCATGAAGCTGGCGAAAGAATTGATCCCGCAGTGAGGCTTGAAACAAATGATTTTGAGCTGGGATGGCGCTTCGGGCGGTTAACTTGGATAGAGGATCTACCCCAGTGACCTTTGTTATCGAGATGGTAAAAAAAGTCAGAGCGTAAACCTACGGGCCGTGAAGGTATGGCTGTAACGAGGTGAGTTGCGGACATATGTGCTCCCAACCATGTGCCTGATCCTGTAATTCTGTAAACTTGTTTGCCCTGCAATGCGTCCAATCAAAATAGAATAAAGTCTAAAAAAGGGGAAGATCGGCGGGACTTGCGTCGAGATTTTCAGAGACTTTGACTACCGACCTAAGACGAAAGTTCTCGTAGATGAGGAATACCAGATCTAGGCAGAAGGGTCCTTAGCAGGGTGGGCCTTAATGAACGTTCTGCTTCTCTCCATGCCGGACTC
The DNA here is from genome assembly GCA_036504975.1 of Candidatus Binatia bacterium. Lineage (NCBI taxonomy): Bacteria > Candidatus Binatota > Binatia (SeqCode) > Binatia bacterium. Next base: position 5,728 of record DASXUF010000022.1, read on the forward strand.
TTTCGAGCATACGCCGACCGTTGGCATCCGTATGCCCAACGGCGCTCTTACTTCTCTCGCCGGGAACGTTGATTCGCATCATCAAGTCGCTGTCGCCGATCTCGTACTAGTCCAGCAGCGCGTCCCAGCAACTATAGAGCATCTCATGGACGAGATTCAGCCGGAGCTGGTGGGGCTCTCGGTAATGACCTTCCAAAGGAAGACCGCCAAAAAGATTATCGAACTCTTGCGTTCGATTAGGCCTGGGCTTCGCATCGTCGTCGGCGGATATGACCCGAGCATGGCTCCTGAAGCCTATACCTGCAGCGACGTTGACTTCATTGTGCGCGGCGAAGGAGAGATCACTTTTCGCGAGCTGCTGCGCGCAATCGAAACCGATCGTCGTTATGAGCTCATTTTAGGCTTGTCATACCGAGAAGCGAACGGCTTCCGCCACAATCCGGACCGACCGGTCAGTGGTCTTGAGAGCCCAGAGATAAGGCTCCCCAACCGCGGCGCCCGCGTTCTGAGCGATTATACCATGCTTGGGCGCCAGGTCGATGTCGTCGAAACCTCTCGAGGGTGTACGTTCGATTGCAGTTTCTGCTCGATCATCGCGATGCGTGGTCGCCAATTCCACACTTATTCCTTCGACAGGGTACTCGATGACATACGGGACGCCCAAAACCACGGCGCGCGAGCGATTTTTCTCGTCGATGACAACATTACTCTCGACGTTTCGCGCTTCGAGGCGCTTTGTCGGGCAATCATAGGCGCCCGGCTGAACCATTTAGACTTCATTGTGCAGGCGATGACTTCGGCCATTGCAAACCATCTTGAGACACTCGTACCGTTGATGCGCAAGGCGGGTTTCCGCTATGTCTTTCTTGGAATCGAGAACGTCCTGGAAGAAGATCTGAACTTTCTTCGTGCCAGTTCCAAAAACACGCGGCGCGAAAAGGGACACAAGCTGGGCAATGCCGCGATCCAAGCCATCGAGGCCCTACACCGGCACAAGATGTATGTCGTCGGCGGGCTCATCGTCGGCAATCCGGGAGACACGCGCCAATCAATAGAGACCAATCTGGATTTTGCGCGACGCTATGTCGATTGGCCGTACATTCAGCACCCCACGCCTTACCCTCGCACACCGATGACCAAATACTTTTATGAACATGGGCTGATTATCAACGAGAACTCTGAAGAGTACGACGGCACCACCGCAGTGGTCCGGACCGATCACCTGACGGCGGAGGAGGTTGAGTTTCTAAGGTGGCGAGCGGAGCGATGGATGAAACTGCGTCACCTGCCGGCGGTTCTATTTCACAGTCCTTGGTTCACGCTACGCAACGCGGCAAAGATGTTGGCGCATGTCTTTCGCGGCGCCACCATCAAGTCCCTGCTTGGTCTCGAAGACGAAAAAAGGGCCTTCGAGCGCTACCGCGCGATCCGTAAGGCCGAGCGGGCGTATATCTGACTTGTAATTAATTATGGCAGGCGGTTTTTCTTGGACTCCCGGCAAGTTGGCCTGGACGCTGATCGTCTTGACCCTACCATGGTTCTCTGCTTATGCCGCCGATTTTTCTCCGGTGGGCCTCTGGAAAACGATCGACGACCATACGGGGAAGCCACGCGGTTTGGTGCGCGTTACACAAGTGGGCGAGGAGTATCAAGCAAGGGTGGAAAAAATCTTTCCCAAGCCTGGCGAAGGTCCGAACCCCAGGTGCGAAAAATGTGAAGGAACGCGGCATAATCAGCCGGTGATTGGGATGACCATTTTGTGGGGGCTGACAAAACAAGGCGAGGAATATCAAGGCGGAGAAATATTGGACCCCGAAAATGGCAAGGTCTACCGTGTGAAGATGAAGCTTGACGACGGAGGGAGAACGCTCCATGTGCGTGGTTTTATCGGGTTTTCTCTTTTGGGACGCACCCAGATTTGGATTCGTGAAGAGTGATATGTGAGAAGTGACGCTCTTATGAATTTTATCTATTTAGCTCAGACAGCGAATCTGGTCGCCCAATCGGCAGTTGGAACACGTCATTCCGGCCGGGCGTTCGAGGTTCCCTCAGATCGGCTGTGGAGCTGAAGTGTCCGACAAGGTTTTTTCTCCCACTACTACGGCGGTGTGCGCCTTGCCGTCGGCACCGAGGGCCTGCACCACACGATTCATATAGCTAAAAAAGCCGACAACGTGGGTAGCATCTAAAATCGCTCGGTCCGAGAAGCCGTCCGAACGCAGCTTTGCGATGTCGTCAGGTGTCACCTCGGCGGCATTGCGTGCAACCTTTTCGGCAAACGATAGAAGATGCTTCATCCCTGGCTCGACCGGAGCGGTACAGTAATCTTTCATGAGCGCGTCGGCCAATTCCGCGTTGTTCAGTTCTTCACGGAGAAACTCTCCGTTGGACTCGGTTCAGTAGAAACAATTATTCACTTTAGAGGCCACGATGGCCACCATCTTCCGCTGGGCACGGGTCAACGGCGAGGGCCCTTCCATAAGCGAGCGGAACAGCGGGCCCAACGTGACTAGAAGGCGTGGGTTGAGACTTGAGACCTTAACAATATTAGGAACCCGCCCCCGCGTCCAGCGCAGCACCCGATAGATCCAACTCAGCAGTCCATGTGCTTCACTCTCCTCAAACGTTTTAATCCACGTCATTTTTAGATCTCCTTTCAGACAAGCGGCCTCTCAGCGCACAAGAAACGCGGCAACACAAGTCGTTCATCCTTTCATGATGAAGCGTAGACTCCGCTGCGAGGGGTTGTCAATAGCTTGCACTGGTTGGTAACAAAGGGCGATGGTTGCGCGATGTGAGGAGTTGACCACGACCGTCATGGACAGGCTTCAATGCTGCTTCCATTGGCCCCCCTGATCAATGAGCGAATTTCAGTCATGGGCAAGGTTAGCTTCGTGTTTCACAACCTCCGATCCAAGCTCCGGTACTGTATCGCTTCGGAGATATGCGCCGGTTGGATGTCTTCGATGCCTTCGAGGTCGGCGATGGTGCGGGCGACCTTCAGCACGCGGCTGTAGGCGCGGGCGCTCGATCTAAGGACTTATTTCTACGCGAACTGTACGACCTTTTCTGTCAAAATAAAGACTGAGATTGCCCCCCATTACGGGCATCTCGCCCTTTTTTTGTTTAGGCCAGAAATCGGCTTTAAATAAATTCTTTTCCTTGCTTAACCTGAAATTTGACCGTTCAGGGTTAATCCCCATTTCGATCGCTTTAGTGTTGGCAGCCTCGATAAGCATGATCTTTTCTTCCTCTGTTATACCAAGTTCTTTGTTTGTCGGTTCTGCGATCGTGCCAGCATTTGAAATTCCTGAAACAAGTAGAATCAGGAGCGTCACAGTCAGGAGCAACCTACGGAACGTGGCTGCTATTATAGTAGTTTGTATTTGCTCACCTTCATAACCTCCGATTCAAGCTCCGATACTGGATCGCCTCGGAGATATGCGCCGGTTGGATCGGCGCCTTCCAAATCCGCGATGGTGCGGCTGACTCTAGCCCGTACAAAACACTCGCGACTCGCAAAAACAAATGGTTCGAATCCTTGTTATGAAGGATCCGAGGAGAACCTTCATTTCCCAGCCAGATCTTCTACGACACTTGCCAGCTTGGCGGCCACTCTCGCCAAATGATCGAAGTCGATCTTGTCGATGGTATCCTCTTTGGTGTGGTAATACTTCTCGTAGCGTAACGCGGCGGTGTCGGTGATCATGATCGCGGGATAGCCATTCTCCCAAAATGACCGATGGTCCGACCAGTCCAGCCCCTTGACCCCCAGAGAGGCGAGCAGTTTGATGAACCAGCGAGGCAGCACAAGCTTTTCAGAAGGAAAATTCGGCTTATTTCGGAACGATCCGATGCTCCGGCGGAGCAAGTCCCGTGAGGACCAGTCGCCAACGAAGGCGATGAAATTGCCGCTGCTCGGATAAAAAAGCTTAAAGAGAGACGAGGGGTAAGGTTGCGAGTCTTCGGCATCGGAATAGTAGCCCATAGTCTCTAGGGATAACATGCCAACAATTTTTTCGCCGTTCCCCCTGGAGCGGGAGGCATAATAATAGCTGCCCATTAATTCCTTTACTTCTTTATCTTCGCTGAAAAAGGGCTCCTCCTCGTTGACGAACAGAACGAAGCGGACTGTGCGGGGAAATGTACGCTTGCCGAGAAGACGAGCGATTTCGAGGACGGCCGCGGTGCCGGTTGCGTTGTCATTGGCCCCGGGGGTGCCGCCCGACTCATAATAGTCTGAATCGTAGTGGGCGCCGACGATGATGATCTCGTTTGAAGGTGGGTCACTGCGGAGCTCTGTCGAGATGTTTCTCACGTTGAGCGTTTCAATTTTCTGACCAGGCGACCCTTTACAGATTTTTTTTACAACTGGTGTTTCAATCTTATATTTCTGGGGCACCGGCTTGCCTCCGTTTTTTTCCAGGACTCGTTCAATGTATTTCGCCGCGTCCTCAAGGGCCTTCGGCTGGCAAATATGTCTCCCTCCGATATTTTTTGTCAGCTCGCTAATGTGCTGTTCAAGGTGCTGGCGCAAGGTGACTTCCTGGGGCGTGAGAGCCAGAGGTTGACCTGCATATGAGCCGCTGGCCATGCTGAAGATGGAACAGCCAATGGCCAAGCTAAGCAGTGCCGTGCATCTCACAGACATCAGCGCACGAACCTCTTCCAGGAACGTCAGTTTCATACGGCCTCCTTTCACGTCCCGCGCACCGCGTATGGCTTCCGAATTAGGCTCTTTACAGTCTCCTGTCCAAGCTCCGGTACTGGATCGCCTCGGAGATATGCGCCGGTTGGATGTCTTCGGAGCCGGAAAGGTCGGCGATAGTGCGGGCAACCTTCAGCACGCGGCTGTAGGCGCGGGCGCTCAAGCCTAATTTATTGATCGCCACTTCTAGGAGCTTTTCCGCCTCCGGCTTGACGGCACAGTAGCGCTTGATGTCCCTCGTCCCCATCTGCGCGTTGGCGTGGAGGCCTTTTTTCTGAAAGCGCGCGAGTTGAATTGTGCGGGCGCGATTGACTCGCTCGCGTATCGCTGACGACGGCTCGCCTGCATCTTTGCTCGCCAGCTCCTGATAACGGAGCGCGGGAACCTCGACTTGAATGTCGATGCGGTCGAGAAGCGGACCGGAGACTTTGGAACGATAGCGCTGGATCTGTGGCGGCGTGCAGCCGCATTCTTTCTGCGGGTCGGTAAAAAATCCGCAGGGGCAAGGATTCATCGCCGCGACCAGCATGAAGCCCGCCGGATAGTTCATCGATCCCACTACGCGCGAGACGGTGATGTTGCCGTCCTCCAAAGGCTGGCGCAGGACTTCGAGCACGTTGCGCTTGAATTCCGGCAGCTCGTCAAGAAAAAGGACGCCGTTGTGGGCGAGCGAGACTTCGCCCGGTTTGGGAATAGTCCCTCCGCCGACGAGGCCGGCGTCGGAGATCGTATGGTGCGGCGAGCGAAAAGGGCGCGTGGCGATGATCGGCCGGCCGTCGAGAAGCCCGGTCACGCTGTGAATCTTGGTGCTCTCCAACGCCTCCGCCAGCGTGAGATCGGGCAGGATCGTCGGCAGTCTCTTCGCCAGCATCGTCTTGCCGGAGCCGGGCGGACCGACCAGGATGACGTTGTGCGCGCCGGCCGCGGCGACTTCCAGCGCGCGCTTGACGTGCTGCTGGCCTTTGACGTCGCTGAAGTCCGCGTCGTACTGGCAATGCTGGTTGAAAAGCTCTTCGACGTCCACCCGGGTCGGCGCAATTGTCCGCTCTCCATTGATGAACTCCACGACCTCCGAGAGCTGCCGCACTCCGATGACTTCAATTTCACGAATGACCCCCGCCTCACGGCTGTTCGTTTCGGGAAGAATAACTCCCCTGAAGCCTTCTCGTTTCGCCGCGACGGCAATGGGAAGAGCCCCTCGTATCGGCTTGACCGCGCCGTCGAGCGAAAGTTCGCCGACGAAAAAATAATACTGGAGAAGATTTTTTTGCGCCAGGCCTTCGGCCGCCAATATTCCCATCGCCATCGGCAGGTCGTAGGCGGAGCCCTCTTTTTTGATGTCGGCCGGCGCCAGATTGATCGTTATCTTTTTCGCCGGAAACGAGTAGCCGCAGTTTTTCAGCGCGGCGCGGATGCGGTCTTTGCTCTCGCGCACCGCGCCCTCAGGCAGCCCGACGGTGGCGAGCTGCGGCAGCCCGGCGGCGATGTCGATCTCGACCTCGACGCGGAGCGCGTCGATCCCGTAAAGCGCGGCGCTGTTGACCTTGGCGAGCATAGACTTATTCCCGGCCTGAAGGCGCACAGGATCAATGCGCTCTATTAACAGAGCCCGCTTAGGATGACAACCAAAATTTAGCTTGCTTAAAAGACTTGAGCGATGACTTGTGGTAAGGAGCCTGGTGCTAGATCAGAAGGCGGCGACTTTGAGGCGGACCCAGACGGAGAGGTCCTGATTGGAGCCGTCCGGATTGACGTTGTCGAGGTTGCGGTTGAGGGTCGTGCCTAACGAAAGGGTGTTCTTCCCGTAACGAGATTTGCCAAGGTTCAACACCATAGAGGCTGAGAGATTGAGAACGTCGGTGTTCGTGCATCCATCGCTCGCTTCAGTATGGGTGTAGGACCCGAAGGCGCTGATCTGAACCGGCAGAATGCTGGGGCGGTAGTTGAGCCCCAACGAGAGCGCCGGAGTATTCGTCTGCACTTCAGACGAAGAAAGCCGGTAGCGATCGGCGGGACGGCTTGTGATGTCGCTGAAAGAATACGTCGAGGAGAGTGTCGTGTCCCAATCCGTGGCCTTATACTGAAGCGCCGTTCCGACGGAATCGATGCTGCCGCTTTGAGGGCGGAAGCCGGACGGTTCGTCCGACGACCATTGCGATCCCTTGGAATAGAAAACGCTGAAGACCGGCCATGAAGGTCGGGCATAGCTCAAGTTTGCGCCTCCCTGGAATGTCGTCATCCGCGGCAGCGTGGGGTCCGCGGCTACGTTGTTGGTAAAATCGGTTAGCGATGTCTTCACGGTGAAGAGGCCGAACTTTCTCTGCACCCACAGCTCGCCGCCTTCCTGGTCGCCGGTTAATTTCGGTCCCGAGAGATTGATGAAATCTTTGCCCACGGAGCGATATTCGGCGCCGTACATGAAGTCCGCCCAGGCTCCTTTGGCGCCGAACCGTAAAAGTCTGTGTTGCTCGTCGCTCAGCCCTCCCAACGATTCTGAGTTGAAGGAGTTGTAGGCCAATTCGCCTTCTGCGGTGAGCAGGCGATCTATAATCGACGACGTAGCCAGAGCGCTCAACTGCCCCTGCGCCTGGTTTTCGGTTGCAAGTCCGCTCGCGGCTTCGACAGGCTTCTCGAAATATTGGGTTTTGACTGTCAGGCTATTCTTTCCCACATTCAACAAGACGAGAGACTTGCTGGGTTTGGACGATCCGATTCTCTGGCCCATCACGAAGGGCGGCAGGCCCAACTGCGACGGGGAGAAAAACTCGAGTGTACCGGGCGCACTTTGAGGCTCTTCCGCCCGGACGGCGCCCGCCGAATAACATAACGCCAAGGTAAATATGACTACGATGGAAACGAGGCGCGTCGTCAAAACTTATTCCTCCACGGCACGCGTATCCACCCACGCATCCGCTGCCTACCAGGTCTCCTAGACAAGTATCGACAAGATCAGAGCAGCTTTTTTGCAGGACCCAGTCAAATTCTAGGCCATCGTGATACAGAATTGGGGCCGGTGTCAACATAAATTTTTGAGGGTTTTCCTCGGCTGGGCGGGGGTTTTCCTCGCTGCGGCACGCCGGCCTGAGGCGTTTAATTTTACTCGCCGTTCGGCTATCGCAAGGCGTCGATCCCGCGAAGATAGTCGTTCACCTTGGGTTCTCTCTTCAGCGTTCGCAACAGAGCATTGGCGATCAGGTCGTATCCTTCGGCGTTGGTGTGCCAGTTGTCGGCCTGCATGGTTAACTTTCCAAAAGATTCTATCGGTCTGTAGATCGTTCTTTCCTTTCTGCCCGCGACTTTAAACCCTCGGATCGCCGGCAGATCCAATCCTTCCCATTTTCCCTCTCTCCCGCTGTTGGTATAGACGTAAAAGAGGTCGGTTCCGGACGGAAACCTAGCCGCGTAAGACCATACGCGGTCTCCCGCTCTTTGATCTCCATGCGTCCCGTCGTCGTACATGCGGATCTGATTCGGTGCGTTGCCGAGCTTGGAATGGTTGCCGACAATATACATAGCCTCGGGCACCGGGTAACCTTCCGAATAGACGCGGAAAACAACTTCGACTTCGTCGTTGCCGGAGCGCGCGGAGTGTTTGTCGGGCACGAGCGCGAGTTTTTTTTCGAGTTCTTCCTCGATTTTCTTCCGCCTCTCTGCAATAAGGGCGCTGCTGTCCACGAGCGGCACCCCCTCTGCCGAGGAAATCTTTTCCAGCGCCGCTCGATACGGGTTGTTCCGCCACAATTCGTTGAAAAGCAGAATAACGCCGGCGCCGTGCTCCCGCGCTAATTTAATCATCTCGACGATGTTCTTCTCATAGTCGTTCAGGGGCACTCGGGTCCAAGCTTCAAATTGCTCGTAGTTCTGATCCCCAGGCATGTCTAAGATATCGCCGCCCCGTCCGGCATCCACGCTTGCTTTCAGTTGTTCTCCAATCGATTTCGGCTTTTCCATCAACGACCGTGTCAGGTAGCTGAGCAGCTTGTAAATCTCGCTCTTTTGCAACAGGCGAACGACTCCTATCGCTACCGTTCTCGATTCTTTATAGCCCTGCATATCCTTATCGCGGTATCCCGACACGTGCGAATCGTTCATGGCGAAGCCGATCAGCACGAGGTCGGGATCGAAGTCGAAGGCCTGCCGTTTCAGGAGCTGTAATCCTTGATAGGAGGAATAACCCATGACCCCAAGATTCAAGACCTCGAAGCTCGCCCGCGGAAAATTCCGCTCCAGCAAGGCCGTTAACTGCTGCGGATAGGCTTCGTTTTGATCCACATTCGACCCGAACGTCCAGGAATCGCCCAAGCACACGATGCGAAAAGTTCCCGGCGGTTTAACTTTGGCGAATTCCGCGGTCCTGAATCCTCGGGAATTGGTGGAAATTTCCCACCTGGGATTTCTTTTTAGTGAATCGGGAAGACGGGGAAGGAATCGGCGTTCGAGGGACCTGCGCTTCTCTTCGGTATGGCTGGGACTGTAGACATCCACGTATCGACGACGGACGTTTGGCCGATTCTTCCAGATAAAGGCCTTATCCTCTTCCAGCAGGCGGAAACTCTCCAGCCATGGAGGCACGATATACTGGTCGCCGGTAGCGTAAACCAAGGGGATGTAGGTCACCAGCCAATTTCTAGCGGAGTAGGCGAGCTTGACCGCGGCTTCAACGGCCGCGAAAAACACAACGGCGACCGCGAGACCTTTGGCGAGATCGCTGGCTCCTTTTCGTTTCAATGGCGACACTGCGTCGTCTCAGATGACCGCTTTCGATAAGGTCTGTCCGGTTCCGGCTTGACGCCCCGGCGGTTATTTCGAGCGCTTGGTAAAAAGCGAGATCAGAACCTCGATGTCAACTCCGTTTTTGGCGCCGCGGAACATATCCTCGGCTTCGATTCGGTAACCGACGTTGACAAAAAGATCCCGGTAAGTGCGGATGAGCCATGGCTTGAGCAGATAATCTTCCACTCCACCGCAGGTGTTGGCGACGAGAAGCCGTCCTCCTTCGCGAGTGGCGGCCAAGAGCTGGACGGCAAGCCAGCCCACATCGAAAAACGAATAGAGCCAGCCGAGGTAGTACACCGTCTCGCTCATCACAACGAGGTCCCAAGGTCCCTCCGCCTTCGGGTCGTACTCCATGATGTTGGTCACTCGGAAATCGATGGGCGGCGCGGCGCACGCCGCGCGCGCGCGAGCGATGGCGGTGGGCGATATGTCCAGCGCGACCACTCGATCCGCGGCGCCGGCGAGGAGCTGGCTGAAGCAGCCGTTCCCGCAGCCGATCTCCAGCGCCCGCTCGTAGCGTCGTCCGGCGATCATTTCGAGCTGCCGCGCGTATTTGGCCTGCTCGAACTCGGAGCTTTCGAGGTGCCATGGATCGCCGCGCTTCCACAGCTCTTCGAAAAAAGCCTCGGCCTTCCGATCGATCGCTTCTCTCTCCGCAGCCATCAGGACTCCATATTAGGGTGCGAGGTGAAACAGGACCAGGCGTTCATTAGAGCCGGCCAGCCAAACACGGCAAACGATCGAGGCGTGGGGCCGATCGCTCTTAAAAGTTCTCGCCGCTGGATTTTCCGATTTAGATGGCTGCGCCATGAACCATGCTCCCTCTACGTCGCGGCATTCGGGCTTTGTGTCCCCAGTTCGAAGATGACCAGGCGGTCATTGGCGAGCGCGCGACGGCCGCGCGATTGCAGGTAGTTGTGCAACTCGGGATAATATTCCAGCCACCAGAACGCCTGGCGCGTGAAGACCATAAATCCGACGCCCATCTCCCGCAGCCGCTCGATTTCGCGGATCGCGCTCGTGCCGTCCGGCGGCGGACCCCAGTATTCTCCATTTTGTTCCGGAAAGGGGAGGGGACGGCGGCCCGCGGCGAGCAGGTTGCCGAAGGCGCCCTCGTCCACGAGGATGAAAAGTTCGTCCGGCCCGATCGCCGCCGCGATGTCGCGCGTCGTCAGCTTCAGCGAGTCGACGAAAGTTTCCGCGCTTTCGATCGGCCGGTGCTCGGCGACTTCCAACGACATCGCCAGATCGAACTGCCGGTCGATCCTGAAAGGCTTTTCCAGGTCGAACGATGAAACCTGTTTTTCCGGAATCTCGAGCAAGGCTTTGTCCACCCAGGCGCCGTCGACGCCGAAAACGTCTTCCACGCCGTCCTCTTTGAAGACCGAGAGCCACGTTCCCACGCCGCAGCCGATATCGATGACGCTTTTGGGCTGAATCAAATCCAAAACCAGCGGGACGATTTCTTCCGCCGATCTCAGCGAGTCCGGCGCTTGTTTCCGGTAGAAATCGCTCGTGTACGGTCTCTCGGCCGCCGGTTTTACTTCGGACATGATTCCCTTCCTAGGCCGTTCCCAGCGTCGCCGCGGCCGAACCGTTCGACCGAACCGTTGCCGAATCCATCGCGCTCTCGATCATGCGTCCCAACACTTTCCGCGCGTCGAAATATTCTTCGGCCATTTCTCGCGCGGCGCGGCAGTGAAACGCGTAACGCCGGTCGATCTCCTCGATGCCGGCTTTTGCCTCATCGGGATTTTTGAACGCAACGACGCCTGCGCCGGTCCTGAGCCAATCGGAAAAGCCGGTATCCTGGACGACAAGGGGACGCCCGCTCGCAAGATAACCGGCGCTGCGTTCGCTGAACCAGCCGCAATGGGTCGTCACGTAACCGTGCTTGGCGACGGAAAACTCGGCTTTCGAGTTTCTCAGGTATTCCTGGTAACGCTGCGGATCCCGCGTAGTCGCGACCGGATCGACGATGCGCCACCCGCCCGCGACGAGGCACTGCCGAATTGTTTCCGGCACTTTCACCGCGATCTCCATCGGTACGCCGATCTCCCGCGGCAATGAGAAAAACGCCTCGAACTCGCGCTCCTTCTGGCCGTAGATGCGCCCTTCGTAGCACCGGTCGCCGAGTGGAGACCAGTTCATAACCGTCGTGAACGGCGCGCATCGATCGCCTGGAGTCACAGGCCAGAGATCGAGCACGATCGGCTGACGGGTAGGGGGCCAGCGCGCGCCCGCGGCGGGCATCTCGCATCCGGGCTGGTGAACGTTCTCGCCGTAGGTAAATAAAACGTCATAGCGGGAGAACGGTCCACCCAGTCCGTGCGCCCCGATTTGCGTAAAGACCGGGTCCGTCCCTACCAACGCGCGGCGCCGGCACGCCTCCAGCTCCGGAATCCAGTTGATGTTGCTGAGATTGAAGTAGATATCCGACTCGCGGCAACGCTCGGCCAAGCTTTCGCGCGCCATGCCGTAGCTCTTTCCATCCTCCGCGAGATAACACCAGGATCGATCCAGGCCGTGCGGTCTCAACAATTTCTCCAGGTAGGCGATCCCGTAGCTCGGGTCCCGGGTCATGATGTTTCGCTCCGGGTCGAAACACGAGTTCTGCCGTACTCTTCGAAGAAAGTGACCTGGTGCCCCAGCCGTTTGAGACCGATCAGGTATTGCAGGTGATGCCAGCTATGGCCGCCGAGAGGATAGCGGACGAGGTCGCCCGAGCATACGATCTTAAGTCCCATGGATAGGCTCGTTAGAAATGTTCCGGCCCGCGAAAGATCCGTCGCCGATACCGCGGCGGCGAACCGCGCTTTCAATCAGCGCGCGTCTGCCATGCATCGCTTGAGAAACTCCAGATATCGCTCGCTGAGCGCGGAAGCGTCGCCGGGCACGGGTATGCGCAAATCTCGGGACGACGCTCCGTTTACGGTCTTAACACCCAATCCATCGAGGACACTGACCCTATCATCGACGCTTTTGGGCACGCCCACGTAGGTGACCGGGGTTCCGAATGCTATGCATGGCAGCGTGGTATGAACGCGGGACGTTATCACCAGCTCGGCTTTCATATAAGCCGTAAGGAGGCTGTGCGCGCGTCTGTATTGATCGGTGATGGCGTCGTCGTCGACTTCATCCAACGATAAGCCTCCAAGGTCATGCGAGACGAAAATGGGATTCTTGTAGATTTGCATCGCCGTCTCTTTGATTTCGTCGGACACATCGACACAATACACTCCTTGTCTTTTCCCGGCGTACCGGGGAAAAGTCAGAGTCGCGCACCCGACCAAACGAGCCGGTGCCCCGTGTCGCTCGAGAAAATCGAACGTGACGCCGTCGCGGCAGCCTATGATGCCGCACTCTTTCATTGCGCTCACGGCCTCTGTGCTTCGGCAGTGTGGCGCCAGGTGCACCCCGACATACTTGACGTCGCGAAAGTCCTTTTTGTTCGGCAGCTCCCCAACGGTCAACCAGCCGTTGGCGAGAAGGCATAGGTCGGGATGCGGCGTTAAGTGATCTCTGAGGAGAAGCTTTTTGGCTTTCACGTGCTGTAGAAGCGCCAGTGTTTGAATGTGATCTCCTAGGTTATCGGAGTAGTACGTGAAAAGCGCGAATGGAGAGGATGGCGAAAAGTCCATCAACTCTTCAAACTCTTTCATGGGAGCATCGGATCTCATTCGGCTATGACTTTCTCTTCGCTCGTCGTGTTTCCTCGACCATATGCAAACGACACGAGGTCGATGTCGAGAGAATCGAGCGCTTCCCGGACTTGCGGGTCGCACAGGACTCTGGTCTCCTGCTCGCGCTCATCCCGGTACATCGTATCCAGCTCGTTTCCGTAGCCTGGATGGCAACCCAACTCCGTCAGGCCGTCGGGAAGCGCGGCGATGATCTTCAGCAATCCCTCGACGGTGATCGCGCCGGGCAAAGGATCGCCTTCGGCGGTTTGCCCGTAAAAATCGCCGCAATAATGAACGCTCGGGCTAACGTGTCTCAGCGGCACGCCCAGCTTGCGCGCGATGTCGATCAGCACGGAGCGCGCCGGCTCGCGTTGATGGACATGCTGATGCGAGTCGATGTGTGTCGGATGCTTGCCCACGAGGCGGCGGAACGCCGCTAGCTGCTTGGCGACTTCGGTCTTGATCGCTGCGCCGTCCTCAACCGGAACCACTTCATACAGCGGCAGCCACGTTCCCTGCCGGTACGCCCATTCACCGAGATCCACGTGCAAGCCGAGGCTCAGCGCGGAATGCGCGCGCGCGTAGGCGGCGGCTTCGGCGGCCGCCGACCAGCGCGTCATGAGACTCGCGCTGGTCACGATGCCGCGCTTGCGCGCTTCGATGATGCCGCGGTTGACGCCGGGGCTTTGCCCGAAATCGTCGGCGTTGACGATGAGATATTTTCTTCCCGCCATCGTCACAATCCCAAATCTTGTAGCATTTTTGCCAGCACGGTCTCAGCCTTGAAATATTCTTCGGCGATGGCGTGCGCCGCGCGGCTGTGCTTTTCGTAATCGGAGTTTATGGCTTCGAACGCCGCCAAAATCTCCTCCATCGTATTGAATGCGAACAGGCCTTCGCCGGTCGGCAAGACCGAGCCGAAGCCGGTGTCCTGGGTGATCACCGGGCGTCCGGCCGCGAGATAGCAGGCGCTTCTTTCGCTGAACCAGCCGCTCCTCAGGCGGACGTTCAAGTCTTTGGCCACGGTGAACTCTCCGCGCGACGAGCGCACGTAATCCCGATAGCGCCATGGATCGGTGGTGAAAGCCAACGCGTCTGCCAGCTTCCATCCTTTGCATTCGAGCAAGTCGCGCTCCTCGGCGTTGAGATTGCCCACTCCGGTCGCCAGCTCGACGGGTTGGCCGTTTCGCCGCGGCAGATCGATGAACTTCAGGAACTCGTGGTGCTTGCTCCAGAAATAGGTTTCGTTTTCAAAATCGACGTCGTATCCGTCTTGCCGCCAATTCCCGACCGTGGTGAACTCTTGCCTGGCAGGCGCACCGTCGCGCCAGAGGTCGAGCAGCACCGGCTGGCGCGTTCGCGACCGGAGCCGGGGCAAGGGCGGGATGGAACACTTCGCGAGGCCGATGTTCTCTCCGTAAGTCACGCACTCGTCGTGTTCTTCGATGATCGACCAGACGTTCTCGTCTTCTTTCGCATAGGCGATCTCATGGATTCCCGGATCGGTGCCGAAATAGACGAGCCGTCCCACTTTCAACCCTTCTTCGGCGAAGCGGGTCGCTCCGGCCACATTGAAGACGGCATCGGCGCTGGCCAGCAACTCCTCGGCCTTGCGGCGGGTGAGGCCGAACCATTCTTTATCCGAATAGCTCCGCCGATAGGCCCAACGATTTTCGAGCTGAAAGCTTTCCGCGGTCCGCTTCAGGTAGGGGAGGGCGTATTCGGAATCGTTGACCGCCGTGTTGCGGACCGGATCGTACGGCCAGGCCGATGTGGACTCGAAGTAATAGGCGTCATGCCCTAGCCGCCTCAGGCCGGCTGCGATCTGCATGTGCGTCCACGCCATCCCCGCATAGGGATTGGACGCCAGCGTCCCGACCACGATAAGGCGGCGCGGTTTCATCTATAGAACCCCACTTGGGAGACGAGCTTCATAGGCGCGGAGAATCGCCTCTTTGTCAAGCCGAACGCTCTCTCGCGTTTTTTTTTGCGCCGACACTCTCACGCTACAGACTCGACCCTCGCTATGGGGCGTTTCGTTATCGTTAAGCATGGTGACTTCGAAGTGCCGGCCGAGTAGTCGTCGAAGGCTTTCCACCGAGAAGACGGTGGGCTCATCCGGAGTCGGCTCTCCGCCGATGTCGACGCTTACAAACAATGAGCCGTCCTGCTTGAGGATTCTCGAAAACTCCTTCACGGACGCCTCCGGGTCGGGCATATGATCGAGAGCGTTGCGGCAGATGACGAGATCGGCGTAGTCGTCCAACAAAGGGAGATTCTCGGCGCCGACGGACAAATATAAAGTTCGGGCGCCGGCTTCATCTTCCACCAGCATGCCGAGCTTCCGGTAGACATTGAGCAGCGGATCGACGGCGATTTTGACCGCCGCGGGAAACGCGGCGATATCGCCGGTGCAGCCGCAGCCGATCGTCACCACCGTCTTTCCCTCGATCGATTTGGCGTCCTCGCCCAAATAGCCGGTGATCTCGTCGAGCAAGAGCCGCGAGTACGCGAGCCGTTCGCTGTCATATGAGCCGCCGAATTGGTCGCGCGCGTACTTCTCGTGGTAAAGGAACCATCCGACCTCGTCCAGGTAACGGGCGTCGGTCAGATCGGGGATTTGAGGCATGTTCGTTTCCTCCCTCCCAACGCCATGCTTAGGCGGTTACGGCTACCGGCGCGATCTCGATCAGACGGCCGTTCTCAACCTCCACGCGCACGTCGCAGTTCCTGAGCATGCTCGGGCGGTGGGTGATGATGAACGTCGTCCGGCCCCGCATGAGACGGTCCATCGCCTCCATGATCAAGCTTTCGGTTTTTACGTCCACGGCGCTGGTCGGCTCGTCGAGAATAAGGATCGGCGCGTTTTTCAAAAACGCGCGCGCGAGCGCGATGCGTTGGCGCTCGCCGCCCGAGAGGCGCATGCCGCGCTCGCCGACCGCCGTATCGTATCCGTCCGGCAGACGCGCGATAAAATCGTGCGCGTTGGCGGCCTTCGCCGCGGCGACGATCTCGTCGAAGCCGGCGCCGGGATTGGCATAGGCGATGTTCTCGGCGATGCTCGTCGAGAACAGCACGGTCTCCTGCAGGACGATCGCGAACTGATTGCGGAGATCGGCCAATTTGTAGTCGCGGAGATCGACGCCGTCGAGCAAAATCCGCCCGGCGGTCGGATCGTAGAAACGGGTCAAGAGACTCACCAGCGTGCTCTTGCCGGCGCCGGTGACGCCGGTGACACCGACGCGGCTCGTCGGCGCGACTTCGAACGAAACGTCGTCGAGCACCGCGTGCCTGGAGTCGTAGGCGAACGAAACATGGGCGAACGCCACGGCGCCCGCGCTGCGCGCGAGCGCCACGGCGTCGGGTCGCTCGGCCACGTCCGGCGCTTGGTCGAGGAGCGAGAAGGCGCGCTCGGCGCTCGCCAGAGAGGCCTGCATGTGGGCCGCCATCGAGCTCAACGTCTGCAGCGGGCCGTAGAGCTGCGCGATGTAAGTCATCACCATCAAGAGGCCGCCCAACGTGAGAACGCCGGACTGAACGTGGCGCGTGCCGATGAAAAGCACCGCGGCGGTTCCCGCAGCGATCGTGAGACCGACGAGGAGCCCGAAGCCGCCCTCGGCGAAGGCGATGCGGATGCGCGCCCAGACGCTTTGGCTGGAACGGCGCACAAAGCGGTCATGCTCGCGCTCCTCCTGCCCGAACGCCCGAACGACCCGGACCGCGGCGAGCACCTCTTGGACGACGGAAATCGCGGAGCTTTGCAGTTGGTAGACCTCGTTCCACCGTTTCCTGAGTCTGTCGCGGTAAGCCCACGCGATCAGCCAGAGAACCGGGGCGATCGCCAGGGCGACGAGCGCGAGCTCGCCGTCGATGCGCCCGGCCACGTAGAGCATGCCGCAGAGCGTGAACGCCGCGGTGATGAACGGGCTCACGCCGTCGATCAGAATCCATTCGATCGCCGGCGCGTCGTATTGGATGCGATAGGTGGAATCGGTCGTGCCCCTGGTGTCGTGGTACGCGAGCGAAAGGCGCTGCGCGTGGCGAAACAGTTTGGCGCGGAAGGCGAGAACGAGTTTTTCCCCCGTGTAGGTGCGCAGCACGGCGCTCGCCGAAGTCTGGAGGTGATTCAGGAACGCGATCGCCACGACCAGAGCGGCCGAGAAAAAAAGCAGCGCGTTGCCGCCGACCGCCGCCGGCAGGACGCGCGCGAGAAGACCCGACACCGGCTGCGACCCGATGATGCTGTCGACGGCGATTTTCAGCGGCAGCGGCGTCAGGAGAACGAGCGGAGTCGACAGCAGGCTCAGGAGCAAGATAGCCGTGAGATGCGGCCAATAGGGCCGCGCTTCCGCGATCAACCGCCGGTAAATCCCGGCGGTGCCGTACCGGTGCGCGCTCATCGCGTTTCCCCGAATCCCAGCTCTTTCAGCGTGCGCGCGACGGCAGCGGTGGCGGTCGCGCAGTCCTGGAAGACGCGCAAAGAGAAAATGAGGGCCGCGCCGGCGATCGTCGCGCTCGCGAGCCAGGCGCGGTCGAGCGCCGCGCCGGCGGAAATAGTCAAAAGGCAGAGCACGAGGGCGACGACTCCGGTTGAAAAGGTCGGCCGGCAGCGGAGCCGCGCGAGCTGTTTGCCTCCGCCGTGCTCCTCGATCGCCATGCGCGCGCGGACGGCGCCGAAAACTCCGTCGCGCACCTCCAGGTCCCAGGCGTCGTAGTTGCCGCCGCGCTGAACCGACGCGCCGGAGGCTTTGAGCGCGGCTTCGACGGCATGGAGCCGCTCGGATTGAGCTTGCCAGCTTTCGCTCCAGAGAGTAAAGCAGCGCGGCCGCGGGACGGCGGCGCCGCCGACGCCGCGCTTCCGCCACGGAGTCAGATCGTAGCGCAGTCTGCCGGAAAGGCGCGCCAACGGCTGAACGAAATGCAAGAGAGCGGTCAAGCCGCGAAGCAACAAGCGCGCGATGGGAGCGCGCCGGGGGAAAGACGCGCGCGCGCCGCTGAGAAACGCCTGGACGATCGGCGCGGCCGCCGCCACCGCGAGCAGCGGCAAAACGTCGAACAAAGGCCGCCAGAGCGTGCCCAGAGCGGCCAACCAGGTCAGGGCGGCGATGACCAGGTACCACTCCGGCATCAAAGGCAGCGAGCGGATAAGTCCCGGCGCGGTCTCGTAGCGCGACTGAAACGGCGCGTTGCCCCACATCCCGTAATAAATTCGCCACGCTCTGCCGAGCACGCGCGTATGGCCGTTGCCGTACACGCGCCCGCTCCAGGTGAGATGGCCGGCCGCGTTGTATTTCTCGGGCCACTTTCTTTCCAACAGCGCCTCGGCTTTGCCGTACCCGACCTGCTGCTTCCAGTAGGCCGTGAGCGAATTGCGGCGGTGGTGCCAGACCATCGCGGCGGGACTGAAGCCCAGAGTGAAGCTTTTCTCTTGCAGCCGCCAGCAAACATCGACATCGTCGCCGGCGGCGCGAAACTGCGGATCGAAGCCGCCGATCGCCTTGAGCGCCGCTTTGCGAAAGGCCATGTTGCAGCCCGGTATATGCTCCGCTTCGCGATCTGAAACCAGCACGTGAACCGGGCCCCCCGGCGCGTGCGCGACGCAATCGGCGATCGGACCGTTGCCCGACGGCGGCACGTTGGGCCCGCCGATGCCGGCGTGATTGGAGTTCATGAAGGCGGCGGCGAGATAGGTGAGCCAGTGGGGATCGGGATAGGCGTCGTCGTCGATGTACGCGACGAGCTCTCCGGCGGCGGCGGCGAGGCCGAGATTGCGCGCGCAGCCTAACCCCTGGTTGTGCGTACTGATCACCCGAAACCCATACTCGTGCGCGATTTGAGCCGTCGAGTCGGTCGAGCCGTCGTCGACGACGATCACTTCGAAATTAGGATATTTCAAGCGGGTCAGGCCGTCGCAGCAGTCGCGGATGGTGCGCGATCCGTTATAAGAGCAAACGATCACCGAGATCAAAGGCCGATGGAGTTCCGGCGGAAACGGCACTTCGCCGAACGCGCCGCGCGCCGCCGCAAGCGCCGGTTTCGGCTTCCGCTCGCGGGTCGTGAGACCGAAATCCCAGTCTTCGATATCGTAGCCGCCGCGGTGCCACTCGTCGGTCCAGGCGAACACGAAGGCGCCGGCGGCGCCGGAGGCGAACGTGCTCCGCACCTGCCAATCGATCGAGCGCGCCTGCTCCTCCTCGCCGTGAGTCCGGCTGTCGAGACCGATCTCGGTCAAAATCAGCGGCCGGTCGCCCGAGAGATTATGCAGGCGGGCGAGGTAGGCTTCGAAGCGTTCCTGGGATTCCAGATAGACGTTGAAGCAAACGAGGTCGAGGAAGGGAAACTCCAAATATTCGGTCGTGGGAAAATTGACGTAGGTGACGAGGCCGCCGGGATCTTCGGCCTTGGCCGCGCGATAGAGCCGGTGGACGAAACGCTCCACTTTCCGACAGCCGTGCCAGCGCACGATCGGCGCCGGAATCTCGTTGCCGATCGAGTAGAAGAGAACGGCCGGGTGACCGGCCAGGCCGCCGACGGCGGCGCGAACGCGCCGTTCGATGTCCCGGCAGCGCTTTGGGTCGTCGAGAAAAGCGACGTGTTGCTCCCACGGTATGCCGATCATGACGCGGAGCCCGTGCTGCTCGGCGGCGTCGAGAAGCCACCGCGGCGGCACGGTGTATATGCGCACGGCGTTGAAACCGTTGGCCGCGATCTCGGTGAAATCACGTTCGACGAGCTTCGGGTCGAAGAACTCGTTGCCGCCGGCATCCGGGCGGAACGTGCCGTAGGTCACGCCTCTCACCCAGAACTTTTCATTGCCGACGAAGATGAATTTGCCGGCGGCTTTAGGCCGCAAAGCGCGGAGGCCCTGGAGCGCAACGGCAGGATCGCGGCCATTTTGCCCATGACCGTTGATCGGATTCGCGTGCGGCGAGCGCAATTCCCTGCCGATTCGAGCGGGGAGTTTGCCGAGAGGCCGCTCGGCTTCTTTCACTGGAGGTGTAATCAAAGTATTCGCTCAAAAAGGACGATTCCGAACGTCGGGGGCCGCAAGCTCCTGAACGAGAAATATTGTAGGGGTACGACTCCGAGAGGCAATCGAGTAAATACCTGAGTCTCGCGGTGCCGACTGTAAAAGCTTAGACGCCCGCGCGCCGTCCTTTATTCATCTATTCATCATCGCGCCGAGGTTATTTTTTTATCGAACGTCCGCGGAATCTTCGGCCTTGCCGATGAAATTATTTCCTGGTATAAGATTTCATGTTTGCTCAGAGCGGCTTTGATCGCCGAAAAAACCCAGGCCGAGGTCTGGGTTTTTTTTTACCCGGTCATGGAGGTGAGCCATGTTTGATCAAGAGATCCTCCCCGTTGGCTTGACCTTTGACGACGTGCTTCTCGTGCCCGCCGAGTCCGCCGTGTTGCCGCGCGACACCGACATCAAAACGCGCTTGACCGAACGGATCGAGTTGAACATCCCGTTGCTCAGCTCGGCCATGGACACGGTGACGGAATCGCGCACCGCGATCGCGATGGCTCAAGAGGGAGGCATGGGCTTCATCCACCGCAACATGACGGTGGCGGCGCAGGCGGCCCAGGTCGAGAAGGTAAAAAAGTTCGAGAGCGGCATGATCACCGACCCGATCACCGTGCGCCCGGACCAGATGATCGCCGAGGCGAGAGAGATCATGCACAAGTACGGCATCTCGGGTCTGCCGGTGACTCAGAACGGACGGCTCGTCGGCATTTTGACCAACCGCGATCTGCGTTTCGAAAAGCGGCTCGACCGTCCGGTTTCGGAAGTCATGACCAAAGAGAATCTCGTCACCGCGCGGCCGGGCGTCGATCTCGACGAGGCCAAGGAGATACTCCACCGCCACCGGATCGAAAAGCTACTGGTCGTCGATGAAAAATTTCACCTCAAGGGATTGATCACGGTCAAAGATATCGAGAAGAAAACCCAGTTTCCCTCCGCTTGCAAGGACGCGGGAGGACGGTTGCGCGTCGGAGCCGCGGTCGGCGTCGGACCGGATTCGGAAGAAAGAGTGGAGGCGTTGGTCAAGGCCGGCGTGGACGTGATCGTGGTGGACACGGCGCACGGACACTCGAAGAACGTCCTCGACAGCGTGCGCTTCATCCGCCGCCGCCATCCCGATCTCAATCTCCTCGCCGGCAACGTCGCGACCGAAGAAGGAACCTCCGCTCTCATCGAAGCCGGCGTCAACGGCGTAAAAGTCGGAGTCGGTCCCGGCTCGATCTGCACCACGCGCGTGGTGTCGGGAGTCGGCGTGCCGCAGATCACGGCGATCGCGAGCTGCGCCAAGGCCGCAGCGCGCCACAACACGCCGGTCATTTCGGACGGCGGCATCAAATATTCCGGCGACATCACCAAGGCCCTGGCCGCCGGCGCCCATACCGTGATGATCGGGAGCCTCTTCGCCGGCACCGAGGAGAGTCCCGGCGAAACTATTCTCTATCAGGGAAGAACTTACAAAGTTTATCGCGGCATGGGTTCTCTGGGCGCGATGAAAGAGGGCAGCAAAGACCGCTACGGCCAGGGCGACGTCGACGAAGAAGCGAAGCTGGTGCCGGAAGGAATCGAGGGCCAGGTTCCTTACAAAGGATCTCTTTCCTTCAACATCCATCAGCTCGTCGGCGGGCTCCGCGCCGGGATGGGTTATCTCGGCTGCCGCACGGTCGCAGAGCTAAGAGCTAAGGCGCGCTTCATCCGGATTACTATGGCCGGACTCAAGGAAGGGCACGTCCACGACGTGTTCATCACCAAAGAAGCGCCGAATTATCGGGCGTAAAAACGTGACTCGTGTTCGTGTCTCGTGCTCGTGGAAAATTCATATGACGGGTACCTGACGATCACGAACACGATCACGATCACGAAATGATCCTCATTCTCGATTTCGGGTCGCAGTACACGCAGTTGATCGCGCGGCGGGTGCGCGAGGCCAAAGTTTACTGCGAGATCCATCCGTTCAATCTATCGTTGGAAAAAATCCGCGCGCTCAAACCGAAGGGTATTATTCTCTCCGGCGGGCCGGCGAGCGTCTATCAGCACGACGCGCCCAAAGTCGAGGCGCCGCTCTTCGCTCTCGACGTTCCTTTTTTGGGCATCTGCTACGGCATGGGCATGATCAATCTGGCCGCCGGCGGCGAAGTCGCGCGGGCGGAGCGGCGCGAATACGGTCCGGCGGACCTCGTGATCGACGATGACTCCGATCTGTTTTACGGTTTTTCGTCGAGCGGTCCGGCGCGCGTCTGGATGAGCCACGGCGACAAGATGAGCGCGGCGCCGAAAGGCTGGCGCATCCTGGCGCACAGCCAGAATTCCCCCATCGCCGCCTTCGCCGACCCCGAGCGGCGCCGTTTCGGCGTGCAGTTCCATCCGGAGGTGGTGCACACGCCGCGCGGGCAGGAGGTGCTTAAAAATTTTCTCTTTCGCGTCTGCGGCGCCGAGCCGGACTGGACCATGGGACATTTCATCGGGACTTCGGTCCAGAAAATCCGCGAACGGGTGGGGGATGGGCGCGTCGTCTGCGCGCTCAGCGGCGGCGTGGACTCCAGCGTCGTCGCGACGCTCGTCCACCGGGCGATCGGCGACCGCCTGGCCTGCATTTTCGTCAACAATGGTTTGCTCCGGCGCGGCGAGGCCGCGCACGTCGCGCGCCTGTTTGCCGAGCGGTTTGGCCGCGGCTTTCACCACGTAAACGCCACGGAGAAATTTCTCTCCGGCTTAAAGGGCGTCGAAGATCCCGAGCAGAAACGTAAGATCATCGGCCGGCTTTTCATCGAAGTCTTCGAAGAGGAAGCCAAAAAGCTCGGCGCGGTAAGATTTCTCGCGCAAGGAACGCTTTACCCCGACGTGATCGAGTCGGTCTCGGTCGGCGGCCCGTCGGCGACGATCAAGAGCCATCACAACGTCGGCGGCCTCCCTCCCAACATGGAGTTCAAGCTGATCGAGCCGCTGCGCGAGCTGTTTAAAGACGAAGTGCGACGTCTGGGCGAGGAGCTGGGTCTGCCGCGCGAGCTGATCCAGCGCCAGCCTTTTCCCGGACCGGGGCTCGCGATCCGCGTTCTTGGCGAGGTTACGGCAGAGCGGCTCGAAATCCTCCGCGCCGCCGACGTGATCGTCCTCGAAGAGATCAAGCGGGCCGGACTTTACGAGGAAGTGTGGCAGTCGTTCGCGATTCTGCTGCCGATTCGGACCGTCGGCGTGGTTGGCGACGAGCGCAGCTACGAACACGTCGTCGCGCTCCGCGTCGTCGAGAGCGACGACGGCATGACGGCCGATTGGGTGCCGCTTCAGCCGGATCTGCTGACAAAAATCTCCAACCGCATCACCAACGAAGTGCGCGGCGTCAACCGCGTCGTCTACGACATCTCCTCGAAACCCCCCGCGACGATCGAGTGGGAGTGAGGCGGTTGTCTCATTCGGTGCGCCCGCCCATGGCTTTAACGACGGCAGAAAAATATCCGTTCATCATGGCGCTTCGTTCATTCGCGAAGCGCCATCAATTAATCGGCGCGCTGGCGAAAAAAAGCCTCCGATTAACGGGCCGGCTGTTTCAGAAGCGCGCCATCCAACGCTATCTCGCCGGCCATCCGATCAAAAAGCTTCAGCTCGGCGCGCAGATCAACGCGCTTCCCGGCTGGCTCAACACCGATCTCTTTCCCCAGACTCCCGACATCGTTTATCTGGACGCGACGAAACATTTTCCATTCGCCGACGGGACCTTCGATTATATTTTCACCGAGCACCACCTGGAGCATTTATCTTTCGTGGACGGCCGATTCATGCTCAAAGAATGCTTCCGGGTCATGAAGCGGGGCGGGCGCATCCGGATCTCGGTTCCGTCGCTCGATGTCCTCATCCAACTATTTACCGCGCCGGACACGCCGGAGAAGCGTCGGTACATTCAGTCCGTGGGCGAGGCCTGTTTTGCCGGCGCCGGTCCGTACAACGCATGTTTCGCCATGAACGCGGCGGTTTTCCATTGGGGCCACCGCTTCTTGTACGATCGAGCCACGTTGACGCAAGTGTTGGAAAGCGTCGGCTTCGCCGATGTGCGGGGATTCGATCCTCTCGCCAGCGACGATCCCCATCTTCGGAGCCTGGAATGCCGCAACGCCGGCAACGCCAAATTCGAGACCCTGGTGCTGGAGGCCGAGCGCCCCGCCTGAGCCTGTCGGCCACCCACCCACGCGAGATTTTGATTGACATAACAGTTCGTAATCGGATAAATCGTATAGTGATACGAGACAGCCTGCCACGGGTTGTCGGAGGTGTTTTTGAGTTCGCAGTGGCTCAACCTTAAAAGCGAATCGCTGTTAGAACATTTCGGCCTCACCCGGGAACCTTTCAACATTACGCCGGACCCGAGCTTCCTCTATCTGGGCGCAAGCCACCAGCAGGCGCTCGTCCGTCTGCTGTACGGGATCAACGCGCGCAAAGGTTTTATCGTGCTCACGGGAGAAGTCGGCACCGGCAAGACGACGTTGCTCCATTGCCTGCTGCAGGAGCTGAAGAAAAGGAACACTCAAAGCACGCTGATCGTCAACACGGTCAGTCATTCGAAAGACCTCTTGCGAGACGTTTGCGAAGACCTGGGGTTTACCGCGTTTCAGGAAGACCGGCAGAACATCCACACCTATCTCAAATTGCTGAACCAGCTCCTCTTGGAGTCGTATCACAAAGGCAAGAACGTCACCTTGATCATCGACGAGGCGCAGAATCTTTCCGCCAGGGTGCTGGAAAATATCCGGCTCATGTCCAACTTCGAGACCTCGGAGGACAAGCTCTTGCAGATCGTGCTCGCGGGCCAACCCGAGCTGGCGCACCGGCTGAATGCGCCGGAGCTGCGCCAGCTCAAGCAACGAATCGTGCTCTACCTTCAATTAAAGCCGCTGAATTTCGGCGAGTGCGCGGAATATATCGCTACGCGCCTGGAGATTGCGGGCGTGAGTCGTCCGATATTTACCTCCGAGGCCCTGGAAGCGGTTTACAGTTACTCAGGCGGCCTGCCGCGGCTCATCAACATCCTATGCGACAACGGACTCCTGGCGGCCTACTCCTCGGGCAGCAGGAGAGTCAGGGCGGATATGATCCGGGAGGTCGCCGAGGAACGCTCGCTCACGGTCCAGTCCGAAGAAGCTCCGCGCATGAAGCTCGCCGCTTCCATGGGGTTCGAGCGGTCGCGACCTTCCGGACTGGCGCCACGGATCAGGAGGCTGGGTATGATCGTCGACGATGACGTGCCGGCGGAGGAATCTCCCGCCCCGCCGCCTTCCGGCGACGACTTTACGGTTTTTACCGCCGGCGCGGTGGTGACGGACGAACCCGCGGCGGCCGATTCGATGGAAGCTGAAGAGGAGCGGCCTGTCGAACCGCCGGCGCGGGAAGACGGCGAGACCCTTGGTGGCGCCGAAGAGGTCGAGGCCGAGTTTCGCGTCGCGTCTTCGGTCAAAGAGTTCACCGTGTTCACTGCCGGCGCGGTTGCCGACGAGCCGGCCGGATTGACGGAGACAACGGAAATCGAAATGGAAAGGGCGTTCGAAAGCCGGGCGGCGGAAAACGGCGGGCCGGCTGATCCCAGAGGCCGGGACGAGATCTTTGACTTCCGTATCGACGATCCCCCGCTCGATGAGTTCGCGGCGTTTCCCGCCGGAGAAGCGGCGCAGCCATCGACGAACGCGCCTCAGGATGTCGCGCCGGCCTGGTTCCTCGATTCCCTGATCGGCTCGCTTACGGAAGCGATGGGACCGATGGCGCCTTTCGTCGTTCGCGATCGGGTCTCCGCCCTCGGCGAAGAGCTGGAAACTTTTCCCAGGTCGCGGCTCGCGGAGCTGGTGGAGTCGGCGAGCGGAGAGATTTTGGAAGAGTCGCCTAAGATTCGCTTTCAACAAATGATGTCCAAGGAGATCGAAACGATGAATTCCGCCAAGGAGGAAAAATGACTCAGCCGTCGGCGTCCGTGGAGAGTCGCAGCCTGCCGATCAGCGTGCGCGAGGGCGCGCGCCGGATCGGCTTGATGGGAAAGATCGTGGGCACGCTTGCGGGCGTGATCGTGCTCTTCGGCCTGTTGGTTTTGGGCGTGGTGTATCATCTCACCGGCCGCGCGCTGCGGGCGCAGCTCGACCAACGAGCCTTGGCCATCGTCACCACCTTGGGCGACGCGGCCGGCGGACACGTGATCGCCAGGAATTCCCTGGAGCTGCATGCGTTAGTCACAAAGTACGCCCTCCTCGACGGCGTCGCGTACGCCGTTATTCGCGACGGCAAAGGCGAGATCATGGCGCAGAGCATGGCGGCTCTTCCGGCGGAGCTGAGAGAATCGGTTTCTCTCGACGCGCGCCGGCAGGCGCAGCGGCGCGAATTGATTCTTAGGGGAAAGGCGGTCTACGAGACCCGCGTGCCGATACTCGGCGGACAGGCGGGAACCGCCCACATAGGCGTCTGGGGCGACGGCGTGGAGGGAGAAATTCGCCGCGCTCTGCTTCCACTCGCGGGAATCGTCGTCGCTTTGCTGTTGGCCGGCGTGGCGCTCTCCGCTCTCCTCGCCCGCGGGATCGTCCGTCCCATCCTCCTCTTGACGCAAGTCGCCGACAAGATCAGCAAGGGCGATTTGGAAACGCCCGTCGGCGTCGAAACGCGCGACGAGATCGGAGATCTCGCCCGGTCGCTGGGCCGGATGCGCGCCAGCTTGAAAGCGGCGATGGTGCGGCTCAATCAGAGCCGCAATCCCGATCACATAGCCAAAGAGTAAGGAGAAGAAAAATGAATCGAACGTATCACAAACAGAGCCGCAAATTTTGCTTTCGCCGCGGCATTTTTTTGCTGGCGATCGTCGGGTTCGTCATCGCGGCCACCGAAGGACGGGCGCCGGCGCAAACGCGTAAGAGCGTGACCATCGTCTACGCCGGATTATCGGGCAACCAGGCGCCCGGCTGGGTCGCGTACGAAGCGGGCTTCTTTCGCAAACACGGCCTGGATGTCCAGCTCGTTCACGTCGTCGGAGGACCCAGGGCCGTTCAGGTGCTGACTTCCGGGTCCGCGGTCGCGGCCCAGGTTTCCGGGCTGCCGATCATTCAGAGCAGTCTCCAGGGGGCGGACATCGTCTTCATCGCCGGCATTCTCAACACGCTCAACTATCAATTTATCGTGGACAAAAGCATTCAGAAGCCCGACGACCTGAAGGGCAAGGCGGTGGCGGTGAGCCGCGCCGGCAGCTCTTCGGACTTCGCGACGCGCTTCGCCCTGGATCGGTACGGCTTGATTCCGGGGAAGGACGTGAGCTTACTGGAGATCGGCAGCCAGCCCGACCGTTTCGCCGCGCTCGAGTCGGGAAAAATTCAGGGCGTCATGGTCGAAGTGCCGCTCACGCTGAAAGCGAAGAAGATGGGATTCCGAGTCCTGGCCGATCTTCAGATGCTGGGCCTCGAGTATCAGGCGACGGGCATCGCCGTCACGAAGGCGATGATCAAATCCAACCCGGACCTGATCCGTAGCATCATGAAGGCTTACGTCGAAGCGATCCACTACTACAAAACCCATCCCAAGGAGTCCATTGCGATTCTTCAGAAGTATTTGAAGACGGACGACATGGAAGCCTTGAAGGAGACTTATGAGGCGATCGGGCTCACGCTCATCCCCGAGAAGCCGTATCCGACGCTGCGGGGCGTTCAGATGATGTTGACCGAGATCGGCGCCAAGGATCCCAAAGCGCAGGCGGCAAAGCCGGAACAGTTTGTCGATTTGAGCTTTGTGAAAGAGCTGGACGGTTTTGTCGACGGGCTGTATAAGGCGAGGCCGGCCGCCGCGTCGGCCGAGGGAGAGAAGCCGGCGCCCGCGGCGGCAAAGGAGAGGGTTGCGTCGGCCAAACCCGCGCCGGCGGCGCCGGAAAAGGCAAAGTCGGCGCCCGTCGCCAAAGCTTCGCCGCCTCAAGGCTCCAAGAGCGAGGCGCAGGAATATACCATTCAACCGGGGGATACTCTGAGCCACCTGGCGAAAAGATATTACGGCGATATGCTCAAGTGGCCCAAAATATTCGAGGCCAACAAACAGACGGTAAAAAATCCCCACTATATCTACATCGGCCAGAAGCTCATCATTCCCGGCGACGCTTAAGAGCTTGACCCGCCGGCACCTCCTCCCTGGACGCGCGGAAAGTGTTCGGCGTCTTGGTGCGCGCTGATCGATTGAGGAGGCGGAGTTGCCGCAAAGCTATCTCAGACGAATCCTGAACGCGCGCGTGTACGAGGTCGCGCGCGAAACCCCGCTCGATTACGCGCCCGTGCTCTCGGAGCGCTTCGGCAATCACGTTTGGCTCAAGCGCGAGGACCTGCAGCCGGTCTTTTCCTTCAAGTGCCGGGGCGCGTTCAATAAGATGGTCCGCCTTGGGCGGACCGCGCTCGCGCGCGGCGTCATCGCGTCCTCCGCCGGCAATCACGCGCAGGGAGTCGCGCTCGCGGCGCGCCGGCTCGGCGCGCGCGCGACGATCGTGATGCCGCGCACCACGCCGCAAATCAAAGTGGACGCGGTGACGGCGCTCGGCGCCAAAATCGTTCTCATCGGCGACCACTATGACGCCGCGTATGTCCATGCGCTGAAGCTTGCCCGCGCGAAGCGTCTTTCCTTCGTCCATCCCTACGACGATCCCGACGTGATCGCCGGGCAGGGAACGATCGGGTTGGAAATCCTCAAGCAGCATACGCGCGAGCTGGACGCGATCTTCGTGCCGGTCGGCGGCGGCGGCCTCATCGCCGGCATCGCGGCTTACGTGAAGCAAATCCGGCCGGACGTGAAGATCATCGGCGTGGAGCCGGAGGATGCGGATGCAATGTATCGCTCGCTTCGGAGCGGCCGGCGCGTCCTTCTCGACCACGCCGGCGCCTTCGCCGACGGCGTCGCCGTAAGGCAGGTCGGCCGCGAGACGCTGAGACTCTGCCGCCGATTGGTGGATAAGATCGTGCTGGTCTCGAACGACGAGATCTGCGGCGCGATGAAAGACGTCTACGAAGACTGCCGCTTGATCCTGGAGCCCGCCGGAGCGCTGTCGATCGCGGGACTCGGACGATACTGCGAGCGCGCGCGCTGGCGCGGCCGCAATCTCATCGCCGTCGCTTCGGGCGCCAACGTCAACTTCGACCGGTTGCGTTACGTCGCCGAGCGCGCCGACATCGGCGAGCGGCGCGAGGCGATCTTCGCCGTGACGATCCCCGAGCGGCCCGGCGCGCTCAGGCGCTTCTGCGCGATCCTCGGCGATCACAACATCACCGAGTTCAACTACCGTTACGCCGATCCGAGCCGGGCGCGCATCTTCGTCGGCGTTCAGGTGCGGGACTTTTCCGAGATCGGCCGGATCGGCGCGGCGCTCAGACGCCGCGGCTACCCGACGCTCGACATGACCGACAACGAGATGGCGAAGCTGCACGCCCGCTACATGGTCGGCGGCCGCGCGCCCAACGCGGTCGACGAAATTCTCTATCGCTTCGAGTTTCCCGAGCGGCCCGGCGCGCTCAAGAATTTTCTCGATCAGATGGGCGGGCGGTGGAACATCACGCTGTTTCACTACCGCTCTCACGGCGCCGATTACGGCCGCGTGCTGGTGGGCATGCAGGTGCCGCGCCGCGACCAGAAAGCGTTCCAGAAGTTCCTGGACAGCCTCGGATATGAGTGCGTTGAAGAGACCGCTAATCCGGCGTACAGACTCTTCCTCAGTTAGGCCGGTTGAAGCGCCCTATGCCAACCGCCCGCCCGCGAGTCTCTCTCCGGGCCGATGCGATACGTCTGTGTAATGCGGCACGAGTGTTCTAAGAGTAATACTGAATGAAGTACGCTTGATGCGCCTCGTCCCACGCATCGGCTCTTCGAGAAACCCACGGGCGGGCGGTTGAGATCGTTGCGCTCGTCCCGCGTCATTTTATTTATTTCCGCGCGACGATGACCACGCCGCTCTGAGCCTATTCACCTTGAAATCCGTCCGATTAACCGGTTAATAAACTCTAATTACATGGCAACGAACGATCCCGACCTCTCCGCGCTGCGGATCGATAGAGCCAAGCCGGCTGGGTTCTCCAGAAAATCGAGAGTCGC
>DASXUF010000023.1 GCA_036504975.1 Candidatus Binatia bacterium
GTGCGGGTGAGCGAGCTTGTCGGGCTCGACTGGAGCGACGTTGACTTTCAGTTGGGCATCATTAGAGTGGTCGGTAAAGGATCGAAGGAGCGGATCGTGCCGATCGGAGAAGTGGCGCTTGAAGCGTTGCGGGGCTACGGCACCGAACAAACGATAAAGTGGAAGAGAGCGGCAAAGGGAGACATGCCGGTGTTTTTGAATCATAGTGGCAGACGGATCACGACGCGGAGCATCGCGCGGGTCGTGGAGAAGTATCTCAAGGCCGCCGGCATCGCCGTGCGCATGGGACCGCACGGGCTGCGCCACACCTTCGCCACGCATCTATTGAACGGCGGCGCCGATCTCAGAGTGATTCAAGAATTGTTGGGACACGCGAGCCTCTCGACGACCCAGCGCTATACGCACGTGAATCTGGATCAGCTCACGGCGGTCTACGACCGCGCTCATCCGAGAGCGTAAGGGACAAGTCAGAAGGATGAAGGCGAAAGGATGAAGGTCGGACAAAATTTTATCCTTCATCCCTCATCCTTCAGCCTTTAGAAGCTATGTTTCACGGGACAACGATATTGGCGGTGCGGCACAAGGGAAAAGTCGTGATGGTGGGCGACGGACAGGTGAGCCTCGGCCAGACGGTGATGAAGCACACGGCGCGGAAGGTGCGCAAGCTCTATCACGACAAGGTCATCGCCGGCTTCGCCGGCGCGACGGCGGACGCCTTCACCTTGTTCGAAAAATTCGAGGCCAAATTGGAGCAGTTCAACGGCAACTTGAAGCGCGCGGCGGTCGAGCTGGCGAAGGACTGGCGCACCGACCGCGTGCTGCGCCGGCTCGACGCGCTCTTGATCGTTGCGGACGTGGAGAATTCTCTGGTAGTGTCGGGAGCCGGAGACGTGGTCGAGCCGGACGACGGCGCGATCGCGATCGGTTCGGGCGGAAACTACGCGCTGGCCGCCGCGCGGGTCTTGCTCAAGCACACGTCGCTCGACACGCGCGCGATCGCCGAAGAGGCGATGCACCAGGCGGCGGAGATATGCGTTTACACCAACAGTCAGTTATCCTTTGAAGAATTACCATGAACTGCGCCAAAGAATTTAGCGATCTATGAAGGATCTACGGACGGAAAAATTAGCCGACGCCACGCCGCCCTCCTCACCGGCGCCGGTCATGACGCCGCGCGAGATCGTCTCGGAGCTGGACCGGTATATCGTCGGGCAGAGAGACGCCAAGCGCGCGGTGGCGATCGCGCTGCGCAACCGCTGGCGGCGCCAGCTCGTGCCCGAGGATCTGCGGGAAGAAATTGCGCCGAAAAACATCATCATGATCGGGCCGACCGGCGTGGGCAAGACCGAGATCTCGCGCCGGCTCGCCAAGCTGGCGCAGGCGCCCTTCATCAAGGTCGAGGCGTCCAAGTTCACGGAAGTCGGCTACGTCGGGCGCGACGTGGAGTCGATCATCCGCGATCTGACGGAGCTCGCGGTCAGCATGGTGAAAGACGAGGAAAAACAAAAGGTCGAGATCCGCGCGCGCGAGCTGGCCGAGGAGAAGATCCTCGATATTCTGCTGCCGCCGCTCCAGATCGGAAAGCACGAGGGCGACGACGCCGACAGCGTGCGGGCCGCCGGCACGAGAGAGAAGCTCAAGAAGATGCTCCGCGAAGGGAAGCTCGACGAGCGCTTCGTCGACATCGAGATGAGCCAGACGGTCATGCCGATGATCGAGATCATGACGCCTCAAGGGATGGAGGGCATGGAGTTCAATCTGAAAGAGATGTTCTCCAATCTCATGCCCAAGCGGACCAAGAAAAGGACCGTCAAAATTCCCGAGGCGCTGGAGATTCTCACGCAAGAGGAAGCGGGCAAGCTGATCGACATGGACAAAGTGATCGCGGAGGCGGTCCGACGGGTCGAGCAATCGGGGATCGTCTTCATCGACGAGATCGACAAGATCGCCGGCCGCGAATCGGCCCACGGGCCGGATGTATCGCGCGAAGGCGTGCAGCGCGACCTGCTGCCGATCGTCGAAGGCTCGACGGTGAACACCAAGTACGGCATGATCAAGACCGATCACATTCTGTTCATCGCCTCGGGCGCTTTCCACAGCGCCAAGCCGTCGGACTTGATTCCGGAATTCCAGGGGCGGTTTCCGATCCGCGTCGAGCTGGGTTCGCTCGGCAAAGACGAGTTCGTCCGCATCCTCACCGAACCGAAAAACGCTCTCATCAAGCAGTACACGGCGCTGCTGGAAACCGAGAGCGTGCGCCTCACGTTTCGCGACGACGCGATCGTGGAAATCTCCCGGATCGCCGCGGAGGTGAACGAAAGGACGGAAAATATCGGCGCGCGCCGCCTGCACACGATCATGGAGCGCTTGTTGGACGAGGTCTCGTACTCGGCGCCGGAGATGCGCGGCAAGGAAGTCGCGATCGACGCCCAGTACGTCCGCGACCGGTTGAACCCGATCCTCAAGGACGAGGACCTCTCGCGCTATATTCTGTAGGTGCGCTGATGGAACGCTATATCGGTAAGGCCGAAGTCTTGATGGAGGCGCTGCCCTTCATCCGGCGCTTTTACGGCAAGACCTTCGTGATCAAGTACGGCGGCAACGCCATGATCGACGAAGAGCTGAAGGACAGCTTCGCGCAGGACATCGTGCTGCTCAAATACGTCGGCGTCAACCCGGTCGTCGTCCACGGCGGTGGGCCGCAGATCAACGAGATGCTGGAGAAGATGGGGACGCCGACGCAATTCGTGCGCGGCATGCGTGTCACGGATCAGGCGACCATGGACATCGTGGAAATGGTGCTCGTCGGGAAAATCAACAAGGAAATCGTCAACTCGATCAACCAGCACGGCGGTCTTGCGGTCGGCTTGTGCGGCAAGGACGGCGGGCTGATCCAGGCGCGGAAAATGACGGTCACGGTGAAAAATAACGGACAGGAGCCGGAGGTCGTCGATATCGGCATGGTCGGCGAGATCACCGGCATCAATCCGATGGTGATCAATTCCCTCGACGAGAATAAATTCATCCCGGTGATCGCCCCGATCGGAGTCGGCGAGGGCGGCGAGACCTACAACATCAACGCGGACCTGGTCGCCGGGCAACTCGCGGAAGCGCTCGCCGCGGAGAAGCTCATCCTGCTCACCGATGTCGAAGGCGTCAAGGACAAGAAGGGCGAGCTTTTGAGTACGCTCAAGATCAACCAGGCGCGGAAACTTATCCAGGACGGCGTCGTCGGCGAAGGGATGATTCCCAAAGTCGAATGCTGCATCGAGGCCCTGAAGGGCGGCGTGGGGAAGACCCACATCATCGACGGACGGGTGAAGCACGCGGTGTTGTTGGAGGCGTTTACGAACGAGGGGGTGGGGACCGAGGTAGTTCAAAAATAGCGTTCAGCCCTCAGCCGTTAGCCATTAGTTTCGCTCCCGACAATTTATTGTTTCTTAGCTAAATGTGACGCAAAAAATATATGAACAACCGCCAGATCATCAATCTGACGCAAAAATACGTCGCCAATACTTACGCGCGATTTCCCGTCGCGCTCGTGCGCGGCAAGGGCGCTCGGGTGTGGGACGCCGACGGCAAGGAGTATCTCGACTTTGTCGCCGGGATCGCGGTCAACTGCCTTGGACACAACCATCCCGCGGTAGCCCGCGCCATCCGCCGGCAATCGGCCAAGCTGCTCCACGTCTCCAACCTCTATCACATTGAGCCGCAGTCGGGGCTGGCGCGCGAGCTGTGCCGCCATTCGTTCGCCGAGCGGGTTTTTTTTTGTAACAGCGGCGCGGAGGCCAACGAGGCGGCGTTCAAGCTCGTGCGGCGCTACGGCGCGGAGTGGCTGGGAGGAAAATACGAAATTCTCTCGACTCAAAATTCCTTCCACGGGCGGACCTTGGCGACGCTCACCGCCACCGGGCAGGAAAAGGTGCGCGCCGGATACGACCCGCTGCCGGCGGGCTTTCGCCGGGTGCCTTACAACGATCTCCGCGCGATGGAAGAGGCCGTCGATGAAAAAACGACCGCGGCCATTCTGGTCGAGCCGATCCAGGGCGAAGGCGGCGTGATCGTTCCCGACAAGAGCTATCTCCAGGGATTGAGAGAGCTGTGCGACCAGAAGGAGCTTCTGCTCATCTTCGACGAAGTGCAGTCGGGCATGGGCCGGACGGGGAAACTCTTCGCCTACGAGCATTTCGGCGTCGAGCCCGACATCATGACCTTGGCCAAGGCGCTCGGCGGCGGGTTGCCGTTGGGGGCGATGCTGGCCAAAGAGAAAGTGGCGCGCAGCTTCGTCCCCGGCGCGCACGCTTCGACCTTCGGCGGCAATCCTCTGGCTTGCAGCGTCGGCGCCGCCGTGCTCGAGACTCTGCTTCAAGGCGGCGCGCTCAAGAATTGCGTCAAGATGGGAAGGGTGTTATCCGACGGGCTCCAGGCGCTGAAGCGGAAGTTTCGCTACATTCGCGAGATCCGCGGCCGGGGGCTCATCCTTGGCATGGAGCTGGAACAGGACGGAGGAAAGATTGTGGAGGACTGCATGAAAGCCGGCCTCCTGATCAATTGCACCGCCCACAAGGTGCTGCGCTTCATTCCGCCGCTCACCATTGGGAAGAAGGATATCGAGCGCGGTCTGGCCATTCTTGAAGGCGTCCTCGCGCGCCAATAATACGCCCCGGTTAAAGCCGCCATGAAGAAGAGAGATCTGCTGACATTGGACGATCTCAGCCGAAAGGAGATCGAGAAGGTTTTATCGCTCGCCCAGAGATTCAAGAGCGAGCAGAAGAGCGGACGGGCGCATCGCCTGCTGGTGGGCAAGACGCTGGCTCTCGTCTTCGAGAAGCCGAGTCTCAGGACCCGGGTCAGTTTCGAGACGGGAATTTTCCAGCTCGGAGGCAACGCGGTGTTTCTCGGCCCGGGAGAGATCCAGCTCGGCGTGCGGGAGACCGCGGCGGATTCCGCCCGCAATTTGAGTCGCTGGGTGGATCTCATCGTCATGCGCACTTTTGCCCAGCATACCCTGGAGGAAATGGCGTCGCACGCGACGATCCCGGTCATCAACGGCCTTACGGATCTGTTTCATCCGTGCCAGGTATTGGCGGATTGTTTGACGCTTTTGGAGCGCAAGGGCGCTCTGAAGGGTTTGAAGGTCGCCTTTCTCGGCGACGGCAACAACATGGTCCATACCTGGATGCAAGCGGCGGAAAAATTCTCGCTCTCTTTTGTCGTCGCCTGTCCGAAAGGCTACGAGCCCGACGCGAAGATCGCGCGCGCCGCAAAAGAAAAGGGCGGAAGAGTAAGCGTCACGCATGAGATCGAGAAAGCGGTGCGGGATGCGGACGCCCTCTACACCGACGTCTGGACCAGCATGGGGCAGGAGAGGGAATTTGAGAAGAGACGCAGGGCCTTCCAGAGCTACCAGCTCAACCAAGCCGTAGTGGCCAAGGCGAAAAAGGATGTTGTGGTCATGCATTGCCTGCCGGCGCACCGGGGCGAGGAGATCACGGACGAGGTTCTGGACGGTCCGCGATCGGTCGTCCTGGATCAGGCCGAGAATCGCCTCCACGTGCAGAAGGCGATCATGGTATGGGCGTTGAAAGGGTTCAAAGGTTGAGAGAGAAAACCAGTAAGAAGCTTGAAGACGGAAAAATGAAGATCAACAAGGTGGTGCTCGCCTACTCCGGCGGCCTCGACACGTCGGTGATCCTCCGCTGGCTGATCGAGACATACAAATGCGAGGTGATCGCTTACTGCGCCGATCTCGGTCAGGAAGAAGATCTCGACGGCGTGCGCGAGAAGGCGAAGAAGACCGGCGCGAGCAAAGTGTATATCGACGATCTGCGCGAAGAGTTCGTCAAGGACTACGTGTTCCCGATGCTCCGCGCCAACGCGATTTACGAAGGCGCCTATTTGCTTGGCACTTCGATCGCGCGGCCGCTCATCGCCAAGCGCCAGATCGAGATTGCGGTGCAGGAAAAGGCCGACGCGGTCGCGCACGGCGCAACCGGCAAAGGCAACGATCAGGTCCGCTTCGAGCTCACTTACTATGCGCTAAAGCCGGATGTAAAAGTTATCGCTCCGTGGCGGACCTGGGACCTCGACTCGCGCGGCAAGCTGATCGATTACGCTTCGCGCCACGGCATTCCGGTGCCCGTCACCAAAGAGAAGCCTTACAGTATGGACCGGAATCTTTTTCACATCAGCTATGAGGGAGGGATACTGGAAGATCCGTGGAGCGAGCCGCCGGCCGAGATGTTCGTCTGGACGCGCGCGCCCGAAAAGGCGCCCGACAAGCCGGAGTATATCGAAATCGAATACGTCGCCGGCGATCCGGTGGCGCTCGACGGCAAGAAACTTTCGCCGGCCAAGCTGCTGAGCGAGCTGAACCGGCTCGGCGGACGGCACGGGGTCGGGCGCGTCGATGCGGTCGAGAACCGCTACGTCGGCATGAAGTCCCGCGGCGTGTACGAGACTCCCGGCGGGACGTTGCTCCACCTCGCGCATCGGGCGCTCGAATCGATCACCATGGACCGCGAGGTGATGCGGCTCCGCGATTCCCTGGTGCCGCGCTACGCGGAGATGATTTATTACGGCTACTGGTTCTCGCCCGAGCGGGAAGTCTTGCAGCAGACGATCGACGCCGCCCAGAAAAATGTGACGGGGCGCGTGCGCCTCAAGCTCTACAAGGGAAGCGCCTACGTTGCGGGAAGAAAGTCGGAGGTGTCGCTCTACGATCCGAAGATATCGACCTTCGAAGAAGGCGAAGGTTACAACCAGGCGGACGCCGAAGGCTTCATCCGGCTGAACGCGCTCCGGCTGCGGCTTCGGCGGTTGCGTCAATTAAAAGAAAGTTAAAAAGTTTAAGGGTTCAAGGTTCAATCTAAAGTCCAAAATCCAACCAAACATATTTGAAATATCCGGCTAACATTTGGGTTACGGAATCGGCAAAGAGGTGACTCGCGCAAAGACGCAAAGCACGCCAAGTTCGGAGAAAAAGAAAATATTTTACTTTGCGCCTTGGCGTCTTGGCGCGAGAATCTTTGTTGAAGTTGTTTTGTCGAACATTGAACAGGTAAGAATCTAAAATCGAAAATGGATAGGTGGTTTTTTGGCACGGGGTAAAAAACTCTGGGGCGGGCGCTTCGCCGGCCGCACGGCGGGAACGGTCGAGGCTTTCACCGCCTCGATCGACGTGGACCGGCGGCTTTACCGCCACGATATCGCCGGCAGCATCGCCCACGCGCGCATGCTCGGGCGCCGGCGCATCATCTCGTCCCGGGAGGCGCGGCGCATCGTGCGCGGATTGCAAACGATAGAGAAAGAAATCGAGGAGGGGAAGGTCCGCTTCTCCGCCGCCGACGAAGACATCCACATGAACATCGAGCGGCGGCTGATCGAGAAGATCGGCCGGACGGGAGAGAAGCTTCACACCGCGCGCAGCCGCAACGATCAGGTCGCTCTCGACATGCGCCTTTATCTCCGCGACGAGCTCAAAAATATTTCGGCGGCGATCGAGGGGCTCAAGCGCGAGCTCGGGCGCGCGGCCAAACGGTATCTCAAGATCATCATGCCGGGCTATACGCACTTGCAGCGCGCGCAGCCGGTTCTCTTCTCGCACCACCTGCTCGCCTACGCCGAGATGTTGGAGCGCGACCGCGAGCGGATGAGCGACTGTCTAAAACGGGTGAACGTCCTGCCGCTCGGCGCCGGCGCGCTCGCCGGCACGACCTTGCCGATCGACCGGCGCTACGCGGCCAAGCTTCTCGGCTTCCCACGCGTCGCCAAAAACAGCATCGACGCCGTCAGTGACCGCGACTTTGTTCTGGAATTTATCTCGGCCGCCGCGATTCTCTTCGTTCATTTGAGCCGCCTTGCGGAGGAATTGGTCTTATGGTCTAGTACAGAATTTGGATTTATCGAGCTGCCCGACCGCTATTGTACCGGGAGCTCGATGATGCCGCAGAAAAAAAATCCGGATGTGCCGGAGCTTATCCGCGGCAAGACCGGCCGGATCTTCGGCCACCTGCAGGCGCTGCTGACGATCATGAAAGGGCTTCCTCTGGCTTATAACCGCGACTTGCAGGAGGACAAGCCGCCGCTTTTCGACACGGTGGACACCGTGAAGGCGAGCCTCGAAGTCATGCGCGGGTTGATGGCGGAGATCAAAATAAAGAAAGAGAGAATGACGGCGGCGGCGGCGGACGGTTTGATGAACGCCACCGATCTGGCGGATTATCTCGTCGCGCGCGGGATGCCGTTCCGTTCGGCCCACGCGCTCGTGGGAAAGATCGTCCGCGTGTGCGTCGAGCGAGCCTGCAAGATCGAGGAGCTGCCGCTCAAAGAGCTGCGGCGCTTTTCTCCCAGGATCGAGCGCGACGTCTATGCGTATTTGACGCCGCGGGCGGCCGTCGATCGGCGCCGCTCCGAGGGCGGAACCGCGCCGGCCAACGTGCGACGGCGCCTGAGGGAGATGGGCTTCTAAGGAGCGTTGCAAAATGCAAAATGTAAAGTGCAAAATGCACACGGCAAAACCACCCTCCAATTTTCAATTTTCAATTTGCATTTTGCTATTTGCACTGGCTGCACTAGCCGGCTGCGGCGCCAAGGGTCCTCTGCGCGCGCCGGAGGGCGCTATTCCCGAACCGATCAAGGATCTAAGGGGCAAGGCGGGAAACCAGGGAGTCAACCTCACGTGGACACGGCCGGATCGTTACCTTGACGGCAAGGAGCTGAACGATCTTGCCGGCTTCATTATTTTTCGCAAGGAGATCTCCAAGACGTGCCCCGAGTGTCCCGTGCCGTATCGAGAGAGGGCGGTCGTCAACGTGGAAGACCAGCAGAAATTTCAGAAGCGAAAGCAATACGGGTTCGTCGATCAGGAGCTTCAGCCGCAGACGATTTACCGCTATCGCGTTATTTCCAAGGTCATGGACGACACTTTGAGCGAACCCTCCAACGAAGTCGAGGTCGCCTGGAAGGCGAAATGAATCACTTTGAATACAAAAACGGAGAATTGTTTGCCGAGGAAGTGCCCGTTCGCCGCATCGCCCGCGAGGTCGGTACGCCGGCCTACATCTATAGTCTCGCCACGCTCCGACGCCACTACCGCGTCTTCGATCAAGCCTTCGTCAAGGTTTCACATCTGGTCTGCTTCTCCGTCAAATCCAATTCCAATCTGGCGGTGCTGAGGACTTTCGCCAAGGAGGGAAGCGGCTTCGACATCGTTTCCGGCGGCGAGCTATTTCGCGCGCTCAAGGCCGGCGGCGATCCCAAGAAGATCGTTTTCTCCGGCGTGGGAAAAAAGAAGGAAGAGATCGAGTACGCGCTCAACGCCGGAATCCTGATGTTCAACGTCGAGTCCGAGCAGGAGCTGACTTTTATCGATCAGGTGAGCCGCGGCCTGGGGAAGCGGGCGCCGATCAGCCTGCGCGTCAACCCCGACGTCGATCCCAAGACGCACCCTTATATCTCGACCGGAATGAAGAAGAGCAAGTTCGGCATCGAGATCAAGCGCTCCGCCGAGCTTTACAAGAAGGCCCTGTCGCTCAAGAACCTCGAAGTGATCGGCGTCGACTGCCATATCGGCTCGCAGCTCACGTCGGTGGACCCGTTCGTGGACGCACTCGCGCGCGTCAGAGAGTATCTCGACCGGGTGCTCGCGGGTTATTTAAGAAAAGAGGGCGCGAATATCCGCTACCTCGACCTCGGTGGAGGCTTGGGCATTCGATATAAGGATGAAGAGCCGCCTCGTCCGGAAGAATACGCCGCCGCGCTCATCAAGGGTCTCGAGGGACTCGACGTCACCCTGATTCTCGAGCCGGGCCGCGTGATCGTCGGCAACGCGGGCATTCTCGTCACCGAAGTTCTTTATCTTAAGGAGACCGACGAGAAGAAGTTCGTCGTCGTGGACGGCGGCATGAACGATCTGATTCGACCCGCGCTTTACGGTTCCTACCAGGCGATCCGTCCCGTGGCCGATAAAAAGTCCGAGACGATCGTCGCCGACGTCGTCGGACCGATCTGCGAGAGCGGAGATTTTTTCGCCAAAGACCGCGAAGTCCCGAGACCCGAGCCCGGCGACCTGCTGGCGGTCATGAGCGCCGGGGCGTATGGTTTTACCATGGCGTCGAACTACAATTCGCACCCGCGCCCGGCGGAGGTCCTGGTGGACGGCGATAAATTCTACGTCGTCCGGCGGCGGGAGAGCCTGGAAGATCTCATCAGCGGAGAAACGATACCGGCGGTGCTACAATAAAGTTTAAAGGTTTCAGGGTTCAAGGGTTTAAGGGGCAAAGATGGGCCAGCTTCGCTTCACCAAGATGCACGGCTGTGGCAACGATTTTGTTTTTATCGATTGCCTGGGCGGCGAGAAGCGCGACCTCGAAAAGCTCGCGAAAAGGCTCTGCGACCGGCGCTTCGGCATCGGCGCGGACCAACTCTTGACGATCCATCCGTCTGAGATCGCCGACTTCAAAATGGAGATCTACAACGCCGACGGCGGCCAGGTGGAGATGTGCGGCAACGGCATCCGCTGCTTCGCCAAATACGTGAACGACCACGGTCTCACGCAAAAAAAGGAGCTGGCGGTGGAAACGTTGGCGGGCATCATCCGGCCGCGCCTCGTCGGCGATCTGGTCGAGGTGGACATGGGCGAGCCGATCCTCGACGGCAGGAAGATTCCGGTCAACGCCGACGGCAAAATTTTCGACTATCCCTTGGAAGTCGATGGAACGACTCACCGCGTGACTTGCGTCTCGATGGGGAATCCGCATTGCGTCGTGTATCCCGACGATCCGGACGGTTTGGATCTCGAGAAGATCGGCCCGTGCTTCGAGCATCATGCTTTCTTTCCCAACCGGGTGAACACCGAATTGGTCAAGGTGCTCGGCGCGGAAGAGATCCGCATGCGCGTCTGGGAGCGCGGCGCCGGAGAGACCTGGGCCTGCGGCACGGGCGCGTGCGCTGCGGTGGTGGCCGGCGCGCTGACGAAAAGACACGGCCGGAAGGTCACGGTCCATCTGCGCGGCGGCGACTTGCTGATCGATTGGCGCGACGACAATCGGGTTTATATGACGGGCGGGGCGGAAGAGGTGTTTCAAGGGACTGCGAAGCTATAGCGGGCTCAGCACGAACGGGAATTCCCTTGGTCTTTAAGAACTCCTCCGTTGGCCCTGAGCTCGTCGAAGGGTGAACGGAGGGCTTCTCAACGGCCTGTTAGCGGAGGGTAGTACCATGTTTGCCGGTTCTATGGTAGCGCTGGTGACGCCTTTCAAGGATGGCGGCGTCGATTGGCAGAGCCTCGAAGGGCTCGTGGAGTTTCACATTCAGAACGGGACCAACGGGATCGTTCCGTGCGGCACCACGGGAGAATCCGCCACGCTCGACCATGGCGAGCACCACGAGGTCATCAAGGCGGTCGTCAAGGCGGTTAAAAAACGCGTGCCGGTGATCGCCGGCACCGGGTCGAACTCGACGCAGGAAGCCGTCGATCTCACGATCGGCGCGGAGCGGGCCGGCGCCGACGGCGCGCTCATGATCTCACCTTATTATAACCGTCCGATGCAGGAAGGGATCTACCAGCACTACAAGAAAGTCGCTTCATCCGTGGGAATCCCGATCATCATCTACAATATTCCGGCGCGCACGGGATCGAAGATCGAGCCGGAGACGCTGGCGCGTCTCAGCGAGATCAAGAACGTCGCCGGCGTCAAAGAGGCGACTGGCTCCGTCGATCAGGCGATCGACGTGCTCCGTCTCTGCGGCGACCGGTTCGCGGTTTACTCGGGAGAGGATTCTCTCACCTATTCCCTCATGGCGCTCGGCGGCAAAGGCGTGATCTCGACCGTCGCGAATATAACTCCTAGGGAAATGTCCGACCTGACGCAGGCCTGTCTCAAAGGGGATTGGGAAACCGGCAGAAAGCTCCAGTTCAAGCTCCTTCCTCTGATCCGAGCGGTTTTCATCGAGACCAATCCGATTCCGATCAAGACCGCGCTCTCGATCATGGGCAAGTGCCGCGGCGACCTGCGCCTTCCCCTGACGCCGATGTCCGAGGGAAACGTCAAGAAGCTCAGACAGGCGATGGCCGACTTCGGTCTCATTCATGGCTGAAATGCTGGGCGTTGTCGTCTGCGGCGCGGCGGGTAGGATGGGGAGCGCGCTCGTCCGTCTCATTCATGAGAACCGCGCCATGAAACTCGCCGGCGCGGTGGAATTCGCCGGTAATCCGCAGATCGGAAAGGACGCCGGTGAAATGTCCGGCGTGGAAAAAATCGGCGTTCCGATCGTCGCCGAAATTGCGCCGCTCTTAAAAGGGCCGGTCGTGATCGTCGAGTTCACGGCCCCGGATGCGACGCTGGCGCACGTGAGAATCGCCGCGCAAAAAGGAGTGCCGATCGTTATCGGCACGACTGGGCTCAATCCGAAGCAGTTGGGTGAGATCAAAAAGCTTTCGCGCCGGACGCGCGTCCTTATCTCAGCCAATATGTCGCTTGGTGTGAACCTGCTGATCAGTCTCATGGGCAGAGTAGCAAAGACGCTCGGCGACGATTACGACGTCGAGATCGTCGAGGCGCACCACCGTTTCAAGAAAGACGCGCCGAGCGGAACGGCCCTGGCGCTGGCGCAGCCGATCGCTCAAGCGCTCAACCGCGACCTGGATCAAGCCGGCGTCTGCGGACGAAAAGGAATCGTCGGCGAAAGGACCAAGCAGGAGATCGGCCTGCTCTCCGTTCGCGCCGGAGATATCGTCGGCGATCATACTGTGATCTTCGGCGGCCTGGGCGAGCGGGTCGAGTTCATCCACCGCGCCCAGAGCCGCGAGACCTTCGCGCGCGGCGCTCTCCGCGCCGCCGAGTGGCTGGTCAAACAAAAAAACGGCCTCTACAGCATGCAGGACGTGCTGGGGCTGAAGTAAAAAAACTCATGGTCGATATGGAAACCATCGTGTCGCTGTGCAAGCGGCGCGGGTTTATTTTTCAGTCGAGCGAGATTTACGGCGGCACGGGGTCCTGTTGGGACTACGGCCCGCTCGGCATGGAGCTTAAGAACAACGTCAAGCGCGCCTGGTGGCGCGACAACGTTCAGCTCCGCTCCGACATGGTCGGGCTTGACGCCTCGATCCTCATGCATCCGACGGTGTGGAAGGCGAGCGGACATATCGATCACTTCACCGACCCGATGGTCGATTGCAAGGCGTGCAAGCGGCGCTTTCGCGCGGACAAGCTCGACGAAGAAGAGTGGGTTCATTACTGCGCGGCCACCAAGGGAAACAAGTTCGTGATCCCCGGCGGCGAGGCGTGCAAGCATTGCGGCGGTAAGCGAACGCTCTGCCCGGCCTGCGGCAAGGGGGAGCTCACGCCGCCGCGCCAGTTCAATCTCATGTTCAAGACTTTTATGGGGCCGGTGGAGGACGAGGCCGCGGTCACGTATCTTCGTCCCGAAACCGCCCAGGGCATTTTCGTTAACTTCGAAAACATTCAGCAGGCGATGCGCCTCAAGCTACCGTTCGGCATCGCGCAAATTGGCAAGGCCTTCCGCAACGAGATTACGCCGGGAAATTTCACCTTCCGCACGCGCGAGTTCGAGCAGATGGAGATCGAGTATTTCGTCATGCCGGGCTCGGACGAGGAGTGGCACCAGCGGTGGATCGACGAACGCTTCGCCTGGTACCAAAAGTACGGCCTGAGAAAAGAAAATATCCGGCTGCGCGAGCATGAGAAAGACGAGCTAGCCCACTACGCCAAGCGAACGGCGGACATCGAATACCGATTCGCCATGGGCTGGAGCGAACTGGAGGGGATCGCGAACCGCACGGACTTCGATCTCAAACAACACGCGCAGTTCAGCGGCAAGGCACTGGAGTATTTCGATGAGGAGACAAAACAGAAAGTCGTGCCGTACGTGATCGAGCCGTCGGCGGGAGCCGACCGTTCGACGCTCGCCTTTCTCGTCGATGCCTACCATCAGGAAGAGGTGAGAGGCGAGAAGCGCGTGGTTCTCCGCTTTCATCCCGAGCTGGCGCCGGTCAAGGTCGCGGTCCTGCCGCTGCTCAAAAAAAACGACCGAATCGTCGAGACGGCAAAAAAGCTATGCGCGGATTTAAAGCAGCGCTGGGTTTCAGTATACGACGATACCGCCTCGATCG
The DNA here is from genome assembly GCA_036504975.1 of Candidatus Binatia bacterium. Lineage (NCBI taxonomy): Bacteria > Candidatus Binatota > Binatia (SeqCode) > Binatia bacterium. The sequence continues at coordinate 14,135 of DASXUF010000023.1, forward strand.
GCCGGCTTTATCGCCGGCAGGACGAGGTTGGAACCGCGTTTTGCGTGACGGTGGACGTTCAGACGGTCGGCGACGACAAGACGGCGGCGGACGAGAAGGTCACAATCCGCGACCGCGACACGATGCAGCAAGTCCGCGTTCCGATCTCCAGCCTGCAGAATATCATGGCCGAACTGATGGCGGGAAAATGGCCGGACATCGCCGGCCAAGAATCCTACAAAAAACCTGCGGCTAAATAATTACGAAAAAGACTTGCGGCGCTTTCTTAACGCCGCCTTCTAGTGGGTTGCGCTGTATTGAGCGAGCCGGCCGCAACGGATGGGACTGGAACTTCTATAGAGTACGGGTCATCGTAGTATGGGTCTGAGGCGTGGGCCTTGCCGGAGAAAACTGCAACCAAACCAGCCAGCGTGATTGCCAGAAGAAGCATTTTCACAAAACCACCCCCGCATCTGACCTTACCGGCAAGGCCCAAGCCTGTTTATTTGTGAAGGCCGCCTAGTAACGGCCGCCGCGCGCGTCTTCGTAGCCGTCGTTATAGCCGCGGTCTCTTCCTTGCTGATAACGCTCGTAGCGACCGCGCTCAACGCCCCGGCTATAGCCGTCGGTATAGCCACTGTCGTACGGATCGCGCGGCGCCGGAGGCGGTGGGGGCGGGTAAGCCGGTTCTACCACCACGGGCGGCGGCGGTGGGAACAACACCCGATCCAGAATAATGCCGGTCGCCAAGCCCCCAAGGACTCCGGCCGCAATCGCCGCTCCGTTATAGCCGCCCCTTCGCCCCCCATAATGCCAGGCGAAACTCGGAGCCGGCGCCAGGAGCACCGCTGCAAGAATTGTCGCCAAAATCACAGCTGAAAGCTTTTTCATATCAAAGACTCCTTTCGGTGCTTGCTCAGTAGCCGTATCGGTAGCGATAACCATAGCCATAGTAGCCGTAATAAGGTCGGTACGAGTAATATCCATACGGGTAGGCCCGATAATAGGGATACCCATAGTATGGGCCGGGACCATCGTAAACCACACAACCCGCGAGCGGGGCCATCAGCGCCGCCAGCACCAAGCCTAGCAGGATCTTTTTCATTTTAAAGACCTCCTAGTATCCGTAGTATCCGTACCGGTAGCCATACGGTCTATGGTAGTAGCCATAAGGGTAAGGGTAATAGGGCCGGTAATAGCGGTAAGGCCGGTAGTAAATGAATGGGTAAGGATAGGGGGCGCTGTAATAATAGTCGTAATGACGATGTCTCCAGTGATACGCGTGGCCTACCGATGGGGTCGAGAGAGCCAAAATGAACAAAGCGAACAAGCCAAGCAATAAACCCTTTATCATCGCATGTTCTCCTTTCTGACCGTTAGACGCTGTTCTCGGGGAAAAAGTTTACAGCCTCCGGTTCTAATACCTATCCCGATTGTCCCGGGGCCGCTGTCTTTTATCCTTTTCTCTCAAACGCTCGCGCAGAGTGCGCTTGTCTTCGGGTAAAAATTGGCGCCGTTCCTGAAACTTATTGCGCCATTGCTGGCGCTCGTCCGGGGGCAGCTCACGAAACTCTTCGAAGCGCCGTTTGAGCGTCTCCCGCCGATCTTGTGGCAGACTACGCCAATAATCCCATTCTTTGCGCAAGCGCTCCTGCTTTTCGGGCGAAAGATTGCGCCAGCGTTGTAGATTACGCTCGAGCTCGGCCTTCTCGCTAGGGCTCATGCGGCCCAACGGCCGCTCCTGTGCCCAACTACCCATAGGCATGAGCAAGCCGAGCAGCAAGCTATAAAGAACGAGGAGTCGTTTCACCGCTTTGCGTCTCTTGTCCTTCGACGGCTTCGAGGAGCGCCATCGAATCGAGGAAGTCCATCGAGTTCAAAAAATCCACATTTTCCGCCATCTCAGCCAGCTCCGGTTCCTTCGCATTTTGACCCGTTGGCAGCCATCCCTTGGTAAAAGTCAGGGCGAGCACCAGGATCAGAGCTGTCGCCATGGCCGGCACCGGCCAGGGGCGGAAGAGGAATGAAAGCGCCTGTCGCCACCCGGCTTTTTCATCTTCCGCCGCGAGCTTTGCCCGCATCTCTCTACTGTAGCTCTGCCAGAAGGCCGGCGCAGGCTCGTCTGCCTCGACAGTCGCAGGCAGAAAGCTTCTCAACCCTTCTAAGAAGGTTCGGCATCGGGCGCAGCTTTCGAGATGCAATTCCACTCGTTGCCGCTCGGCTCCGGCGCAGTCTTGGTAATAATAGAGCACCAGGTCCGGCTCGAAATCTTTACATGCCCCCGGCGGTAATTCTTTTCTCTCAGCCATATCGCTTCTCCTAACCAATATTATATTACGCGAGCTCAGTTAATCTCTCTCTCAACGACATCACCGCGCGATGGAGATGAGCTTTGATGGTCCCTTCGGCCGACTTCATAATGGCGGCGATCTCGCTGATCGAAAGCCCCTGGTGGTTCTTCAGCAAAAAAACGGTACGTTGTTTAGGCGGAAGTGTATTGAGCGCTTCTCCAATCCGGCGCGAAAGTTCCCCCCTCATTGCTTCTTGGTCGGGAGACGGACCCGGATTGGCAATTTTCTCAAGTCCACTCCCTTTTTCTGTTTTCTCGTCCAGGGACTCCCAAGATACTCGCCCTTTACGGCGCCGGGAGTCAAGGCACAGATTAACCAGAATACGGTAAAACCAAGTATAAAAACTCGATCGCCGGTCGAAGCCTTTCAAGTGGCTGAAGGCCTGAAGAAACGCGTCTTGCGAAAGGTCCTTGGCCTCTTCGCGATCTCGGGTGAAGTCGAACGCGATCCGGTAAGCTTTTTGTTTATAGCGTTCCACCAACACCTCGAACGCCTCCCGCTCGCCCTGCTGGGCCGAAATTACCAACTCGTCGTCGCCGAACTCTTCAGGGCGCGTGCTTAGCATGAGCCGTTTCCGATCCAGTGTGGCGGTCGGGTAAAAGCCTGCTCGGCTTTCGGCTGAAGCGCCCGGCAATATTGCCATTGAAATCAGGGTTAGTCTCCCTCAACCCTTCTCTCAGGGCGCGCTCCGGTTCGAGCCGCTCCTGATAGAGTTTACGATCTTCCTCGAATTCATTCCAGTCCTCTCCGGTCCACCTTGCCCAATAGGTTAGACGCCAACTACACAGAAAGGTTTACCAGTAAAGACGGGGACATGGCGCCAAATCGGCGCTATTTTACCCCCAGGCAAGGCCCCGGCGAAGGGTACTGCAAAATCAGCTTGACAACAAAGGAGGTTGACTTTAGACTAAATTTCGTAACTTCACTCATAGGGCGATGGAACTCAATAATCTGGAAGAGCTTGAGGCGAAAATCAATCGATTGCTTGAAAAGCATGAAAGAATAAAGCGGGAAAAGGAGTCGGCCGAGAAGAAGTTGCAGCAAAGGGAGACCGAATGGCACCAGTTGAGGGGGCAGATTCGGCAATACGAGCGCGACCGCAGCGAGATGCGCGAGCGCCTGGAAAAGATTCTGGGCCATTTGGAACAACTGGATCTCCCTTGACCAGAAAAGAAGAGTCGAATGAAGAAGGCGATTGAAGTGGAGATCATGGGCGAGCGGGTGACACTGCGCACCGACGAAGATGAGGATCATGTTCGCAATGTTGCGGGGTATGTCGACCGAAAAATGCAAGAAATCATCAAAGGCACGCGGCCGACGGCGAAGTCCAGCATCGCCATGCTGGCCGCGCTCAACATTGCGGACGAATATCAGCGGCTTAAAGATCATCATGCCGAGATTTCACAGCGGGTCACCTTATTATTAAAAAGACTTACGACGAATTTAACTGAGGAGGGCTAAAACGGAGATGATCGTTTCCCCTGCGGTGTTCGTGATCATCTGAGGCAACTTAGAACCAACAAACAAAACAAGGAAGCCGTCTCTTGCCGTGTCGGTCAGGCCCCCTCCGAGGGGTAGACTCCAGCGGTAATATGGCGTCCACCTGGTTTCCAGGTTCAAGTTGATCGTTTGACACGGCACAGGCGGGGGAAACCAAAAGAATCGGACTCAGGGTGGTGAACGGGGTTTGGGGACTTAAGCGTTACGGGATCTAAGCCAGCGGCTTTCGCACAGTGAATACGATAGAAAATTCGGAAATTATCGATTACGCCTCGGAGTCTTCTATCAGAGGTTCTCCGAACATCGGTTACCTCTGGCGCCTTTGGGCTCCCTATCCGAGGAACGGCGGCGAAGACATTGGCGATTCGCCGCATAGATCAGCGACGTAGCGCTCGCCTCCCTTCCCCCTTCCTGCTCGCATTCGAGCAGGCTCCTTGCGCCGGCCCAGTTGGTGCACATGGGGGACACAAAAGGAATACTACGGGCACAGGCTGTTCATTTAAGAGAGCGGCTATCCGTTTCTGAGATCACTTCCAAGAGCCGGCTGATCCAACAGAGAGTCCTGCGGTTCCCTCCTTACCATCGGTCCCGAGCGGTGGCTTTGTATAGCCCGAGCGGCAATGAGGTCGCCACCGAGGACATCCGCGAGCACGCTCTAAAGGCGGGGAAAAAATTATTTTATCCCAAACTTGAGAGCGGGAACGACCTGCATCTGGTGCGGTTCGAAGAGTCGAAAAAAATGAAGCCGGGCCGGTATGGAATTCTCGAGCCGACAGGGGTGGAGAGGTTGGCTAAAAAAGATGAGGAGGGATTGATTGTTTTTGTTCCCGGTCTCGCGTTCGATATGCATGGGAATCGTCTGGGCAGAGGCAAGGGCTGGTACGACCGGGCGCTTGCGACGCTTGGGGAGCAGGCGAGGTTTATTGCGCTGGCATACGAGTTTCAGATCGTGGACGAGATTCCGACAGACAGTTGGGATCGCAAGGTTCATCACATCATTACCGAGAGGAGGGTTATCGACTGCGGTGATTTGCCATCCGATTCAGGGATGGGTTTCGTAATAAGGTGAAAAGGGGGTGTTGACTTTGGAAGTTAATCTATTGGCTGGAATCGTCGGGATATTGATAGGCGGCGGCTTGTTCCTGGCCTTTTCCTGGCTACGAAAGACGCAAGGACGCAGCGAGGTGGAGCAGGCGCGCACCACGGCGGCCCGAATCATCGAGGAAGCCAAGCGGGAGGCCGGCGCGATCAAGAAAGAGGCGGAGATTCAGGGAAAGGACCGCATCCTACAGGCCAAGACCGAATTTGAGAATGAAATCCGGGAGACGCGCCGCGAGATTCAGGCCCTTGAGAAAAGACTGGTCGGCAAGGAAGAGGGGCTCGACAAGAGAATCGAAGGCGCGGAGAGGCGTGAGAGCGAAGTGGCGCGAAGAGAGCAATCGCTCAAAGCTAAAGAAAAGAGCCTGGAAGAAAAGCAGGCCGAGTATGAACGCAAGGCGGACGAGGCCAAGCAACAGCTCGAGCACGTCGCGGGAATGACCCGGGAAGAGGCAAAGAGGAGCCTCATCGACCAGATGGTGGAAGAGGCCAAGCACGAGTCGGCCAAGCGCATCCGCGTGATCGAGGAAGAAGCCCGCGAAGAAGCGGTCCGCAAAGGGCAGAAGATCGTGGCGTTGGCCATCGAGAGATTGGCGGGCGATTTCGTCGCCGAACGTACCGTTACTGTGGTCCCGCTGCCGAGCGACGATCTGAAAGGAAGAATCATCGGCCGCGAGGGTCGCAATATTCGGGCGCTGGAGGCCGCTACGGGAATCGATTTGATCGTCGACGACACGCCGGAGTCGGTGATCGTCTCCGGACACAATCCGATCCGGCGCGAGATCGCCAAGTTGTCGCTCGAGAAGCTGATCTCCGACGGGCGCATTCATCCCGGCAGGATCGAGGAAGTCGTGCGCAAGTCCGAACAGGAGGTGGATGAAGCGATTCGCGAGGCCGGTCAGAAAGCCATTTTCGACGTCGGTGTTCATGGAGTGCATCCTGAATTGATCAAACTGCTGGGTAGACTCAAGTACCGGTACAGCTACGCGCAGAACGTTCTGCTCCACTCGATCGAAGCCGCTTTCATTTGCGGGAACATGGCCGCTGAGCTGGGCTTGAACGAAAAACAGGCCCGCCGCGCCGCGCTGCTCCACGACATCGGCAAGGCGGTCGATCACGAGGTCGAAGGATCGCACGCCATTATCGGAGCAGAATTAGCGCGGAAATACGGTGAGTCGCCGAAGATCGTCAATGCCATCGCGGCGCACCATGAAGACGTCAAGGCGGAGACGATCCTGGCGCCGCTGGTAGATGCGGCGGATGCTCTGTCAGGAGCGCGTCCCGGCGCGCGCCGCGAGATGCTCGAGACCTACGTGCGGCGGCTGGAAGAGCTGGAGCGCATCACCAACTCGTTCAAGGGCGTGGAGAAATCCTACGCCGTCCAGGCCGGGCGCGAGATCAGGATCATCGTGCAGCACGACACCATCTCCGACGAAGAAGCCGCCCGGATGGCGCGCGAGATCGCCCGTAAGATCGAAGCTGAGATGACCTATCCCGGCCAGATCAAGGTCACCGTCATTCGCGAGGTGCGGTCGGTGGAATACGCGAGATAACCCATTTTAGATTTTGGATTGCCGATTTTGGATTTAATCTAAAATCAAAAATCTAAAATCGAAAATCGGGGTGGGCATGCGAATCTTGATCTTGGGAGACGTAGTGGGCCGGCCGGGGCGAACTGCCGTACGGGAGCTGGTGCCCGGTCTGGTGAAGAATGAGAACGTCGATCTCGTCGTCGCCAACGCGGAGAACTCCGCCGGCGGCATGGGTGTCGACATTAAGAGCGCCGAGGAGATGATTTCCGGAGGCGTTCATGTTCTGACCTCGGGAAATCATATTTGGAAAAAAAAAGAGATCTATCCTTACCTGGAGAACAAGAGCCGTCTTTTGCGTCCGGCTAATTATCCTAATGGCGCGCCGGGCCGCGGCTGGATCGAATGGAGCGACCAGCGCGGCCTCCGCGCTCTGGTGATCAACTTGCAGGGGCGAATTTTTATGCCGCACCAGGTCGATGATCCTTTCCGTTGCGCCGACGCTCTGCTCAACGAGCACGGCGGTCATTCACGGGTCGTCATCGTCGATATGCACGCCGAGGCGACTTCAGAAAAAATCGCGATGGGCTGGTATCTCGACGGCCGCGCGTCGGTAGTCTACGGGACGCACACGCACGTGCAGACCGCGGACGAGAGAATTCTGCCCGGCGGCACAGCCTACATTACGGACCTCGGTATGTGCGGCCCGTTGGACTCGGTGATCGGAATCGAAAAGGAAAGCGTCATCGAGGGATTTTTGACCCAGTTGCCGCGCAAGTTCGAAGTCGCCAAAGAAAATGTCGTGCTGCAAGGCATCATCGTCGACATCGACGAGGAGACCGGCAAGGCGCGGGAAATCCGCCGGCTGCGCGTGCCGTGGAAGCGGGAGGACGATTGAAAGTCTCTGCTCAGGAACAACTCACGCTTCTTCGACGCGGGGCGGTGGAAATCCTCCTGGAGGAGGAGTTGTCGCGGAAGCTGGCGCGGGGAGAGCCGCTCAGAATCAAAGCGGGTTTCGACCCCACCGCGCCGGATCTCCATCTGGGGCACACGGTCCTGCTGCAGAAGATGAAGCAGTTTCAGGACCTGGGACATCAAGTCATTTTTTTGATCGGCGACTTTACGGGGCTCATCGGCGATCCGACGGGAAGATCCGAGACGCGAAAGCCGCTCAGCCGTGAAGAGGTCGAGAAGAACGCCGCGACCTACAAGGAACAGGTCTTCAAGATCCTCGATGCGAAAAAGACAGTAGTCGACTTTAACAGCCGTTGGATGGCGAAAATGAACGCCGTCGCCCTCGTCGAGCTGTCCGCGAAATACACGGTCGCCCGCATGCTCGAACGAGAAGATTTTAAGACGCGCTACCAGAACCAGCAGTCGATCACGATCCATGAATTCCTCTATCCGCTGATTCAGGGATACGACTCGGTCGCACTTCAAGCCGACGTGGAGTTGGGCGGGACGGATCAGCGCTTTAATCTACTCGTCGGCCGGGAACTCCAGCGCGAGTACGGGCAGGAGCCGCAGGTTGTGTTGACGATGCCTTTGCTCGAAGGCACCGACGGCGTCAACAAGATGAGCAAGTCGCTCGGCAACACCATCGGCATCAACGAGCCGCCCGAGGAAATTTTCGGCAAGATGATGTCGATCTCCGACGAGCTCATGTGGCGCTATGCCGAGCTACTGAGCAATAAACCGCTCGAAGAAATCAAAAAAATCCGCCGACAGGTTTCCGACGGCAAAGCCCATCCTATGGATTTCAAAAAGTCGTTGGCCCATGAAATCGTATCCCGTTTCCACGGTAAGGAGGCCGGTGATTCCGCCCGCGACTATTTCGAGACGCGTCATCAAAAACGCGAAGTGCCTAAGAACATTCGCACGCAATTCTCGCCGCCAGAGCGGGTGGGTATCACGCAGCTGCTTGTGGACTTGAAGTTCGCCCGTTCCAAAGGCGAGGCGAGGAGGTTGGTCGCTCAAGGCGGTGTCCGCGTCGACGGGAAGATCGTGACGGATATCAACTTCGAGTTTCAAAGAAAGCTTCACCGCTTGATCGAGGTCGGCAAGATGCGCATCGCCGAGGCGGTCGAGCAAGAAAAAAATTCTATTTCTTCCTCTTCGTCCTGACTCTGATTAGCCCGAGCTCTATGCTCATCCGGGTCCAGTAAGTTCCCGATCGATCCTCCTTCAGTCAAAAAATTCTCGAAGATTACTTGACAACGGAGGATCTTTGTCTTACGGTTAGAGTTTGCCATTCTGGCAAATCCCTTCGGTCTTTGAAAACTAAATAGTAGCAACCATCCAAATCGCCAAATTTGGGTGGAGACGGTTTAGGGCTTCTGTTAAAGCCGATGAGGCAGCTATCAATCATTCAGTTAATCCTCAGCCTACGGCTGATGAAAAGTTTAACTGGAGAGTTTGATCCTGGCTCAGAACGAACGCTGGCGGCGTGCCTAACACATGCAAGTCGAGCGAGAAAGGGGTAGCAATACCCCGAGTAAAGCGGCGCACGGGTGAGTAACACGTAGGTAACCTACCTC